>JAQGHK010000539.1 GCA_028288875.1 Phycisphaerales bacterium
GGAAAAAGTGGGCGAAAAATGAGGGTGTAAGGCGGCAAAAAATTGACCAGATTTTGCGTGACGCCTTGCTCCCAAACGATAGAGTGGATCGCTGCAGACGCCGTTTGGCCCCAGCCCGAAATGGCACGCGGACCACGGCGCAGGTTAGTCGCCGCGGCCGAGTTTTGGGTGCCAAGCTTTGGTACGCCAAAGCTTGCCGCGGAAAGACAAGCTTTGGCGTACCAAAGCTTGGCATCCGACGTAGCCACGCCGCGTCGGGAGGCTGCAGGGCTCTTTGACATGGTGGGTGCGGACGGCGCGATGGGACACATTCATCGTTGGCCATAAGTCGTCTGATAAGCAGGGCGGTTTGACGTGCGTTGGGGCGCGCAAGCGGCCGATTGTTACGCGTGGCAGGGCCAGGGGTTGCGGGCGTTTTTGCCCGAAAACGCGTTTTAAAATAGAGCAATCAAATCGACCCGCGCAACAGTGACTTAGGCCAAAGGCTTTGGGCTCGTCCGGTCGGCGAGGAGGTCGCGATGGGCTTCACTGCGGCAGGCGTTCGATGCGTCCGTCGAAGACCATGGTCTTCCCATTGGCCGCAATTGTAGACGTGGCCCGCATTTGCGTGAAGTCGGAGACCTGGGTGACGATCGCGCCGCTCTTTTCGACCCACGTCGCCAGGAAGATATCCGGCCGGATTTCGCGACGCTCGACGGTCTCTTCCTCGGACTTGCCCGGCTCGGGCATGCCTTCCAGGATGGTCCACTTCAGTCGGGTCGCACTGGTGACTTCCGCCCGGATCGCCACCGGGCCATAGCGGTAAACGAACGTGCCGAGGTATGGGGCCGCCGGCGCGGTGGTGGGCGGTGCTGTAGTGGTTGTTTCCGCCATGGAAACACTGGCCACGAACAGCGTTACGGCGAGGCAGGTCCGGCGAGCAATGGAGGGCTGCATGAGGGCCATATTACTCCGTGACGCCGTCGGCCGCGTCGGCATTCTGGGCGGCCTTGATGGCGTCCCATTCTTCGATGGTGATGGCGGCCTCGCGGGCCTGGCTGCCTTTGTATTCGCCGACGATGCCGGCGTTGGCCATCGCTTCGATGAGCCGCGAGGCACGGCTGTAGCCGATCGTCAGGCGGCGCTGCAGCAGGCTGACGCTGCCGCGCTTGGTTTCCAGGACGACGCGGACGGCGTCATCGAAGAGCGGGTCTTTGGCGGCTTCGTCATCGACTTCGCCAGTGACCTTGATCTGGATCAGTTCCGGCTCGTACTGAGCCTCGGCGAGGGTCTTGACGTATTTGACGCTCTCGCGGATTTCCTTGTCGTCGATGTAAGTGCCCTGGCCACGCATCGGCTTGGAGCCGCCGTTGGGGAGGAACAACATATCCCCATGGCCCAGCAGGAGTTCGGCGCCGTTCATGTCGAGCACGATGCGGCTGTCCATCTTGCTGGCGACGCGGAACGCGATCTTGCTCGGCATGTTCGACTTGATCAGGCCAGTAACAACTGTGGCCTGCGGACGTTGGGTCGCGAGGATCAGATGGATGCCGACGGCACGGGCCTTCTGGGCGATGCGGACGATGAAGCTTTCGACTTCCTTGCCGCTGGTCATCATCAAGTCGGCCAGCTCGTCGATGATCACGACCATGTACGGCAGCTTCTTGGGCAGCCGGGCTTCTTCTTCAGGTGAGCCCGGATTGAAGCGCTCGATGAGTTCATCGTGCGTCATCTTGTTGAAGTCTTTGATGTTACGAACGCCGGCTTCGGCGAGCAGTTCGTACCGCTCGTCCATTTTCACGCAGGCCCATTCGAGAACGCTACAGGCCTTTGCGGTTTCGGTGATGACGGGGCACATCAGGTGCGGGATGTCGCGGAACGGCGCCATTTCCACGACCTTCGGATCGACCAGAATCAGCTTCACCATGTCGGGACGCTGGGTGTACATGATCGACATAATGATCGTGTTGATACAGACCGACTTACCCGAGCCGGTGGTGCCGGCGATCAGGCAGTGGGGCATCTTAGTGAGGTCGGCGATAAGGGGTTCGCCGCTGGCGTCTTTGCCGAGGAAAATGGGGATGCCGCCGTCCTTCATGACGTCGGTGGGGGCGAGCTGCATCAGGTCCTTCAGGCGAACCTTTTCCTTCTCGGCGTTGGGCACTTCGATGCCGACGGTGTTCTTGCCGGGGATGGGCGCGACGATGCGCACGGTCTCGGCCTTGAGGGCGCGCTGGATGTCGTTGGACAGACCGCTGATGGTGCTGACCTTGATGCCGGCGGCCAGGCTGAGCTCGTACATCGTGATGACGGGGCCGGTGTCGATTTCCACGACGTGGGCGTCGATGTTGAAGTCTTTGAGGGTCGACTCCAGTTCGGCGGCCTTGGCGCGGACGAAGGCTTCCTGGGTTTCCGCATAGCCGTGCTCGGCCTCGGCGAGGCAGTCCCAACCGGGGAGCTGGTACTCGCCCAGTTCCTTCGGCGGGGGCGGGGCCATCTGCTTGGGCTTCTGCATGCTGGGCAGGCGGACCAGAATGTCGCGCTTGACCTCGGCCGGGGCGGGCGGGGCGATTTCGACGGCGGAATCGTGAACGAGTTCTGCCTCCGGCACTTCGGGGAGCGGGATCGGGGCGCGCTCGGGGATGACGGCCGCTTCGCTCGGGCCGAGATCGTGCGGATCTTCCATCGCGTAATCGTCGGCGGGGAAGTCGAGGTCGATATCGTCGTCATCGCTCGGTGCGGGGACGTATTTGAGATTCGGCTTGTCCGTCGGGGGCGGCGGCACTTTCCTGCCGCGGCCGACGATCGGGTTGGGCTTGAAGTCTTCGTCGTCCTCATCGGCCGACACGTTGTCGGTGGTGACGCGGGCGATGCCGCTGTCGCGCGTGACGAACTTCGGCATCGTCGGCAGCTTGGGCATGTCGGGGAACTTGAAGCGCATCAGCGCGGGTTCCGGCAGCTTGGCTTTGGCGGCGGCCAAGGCGTTGGCGAGCGTGCCGGGGGCGCGAAGGACCAGGTCATCAGCCGCCAGGATCAGGCCGACCAGCATGATGCTGAGCAGGGCGAGCGTGGAACCGACGGTATTGAAGTGGGAGTGCAGGAAATGGGCGGAGGCGATGCCCATGATGCCGCCGTCGCCCTCGGGCAGACCGCTGGGCGTGCCGCCGCTGAGGGTGTGAACGATTGCAGCAAACGCGACCGCCAGGATGCCGACGCCGGCGACGCGCAGCCAGAAATCGCTCAGGCGATTCTTAGTTGCGGTCAGGCAAAGGAAGACGGCCGTGAAGAACAGGATCGGATAAACGCCGGGCCCGATGGCGTAACGGCTCCAGAACGCCACGTAAGCGCCGGCGGTGCCGCAAAGATTCGTCACGTGTGCCGAGTAAGGGAATACCGCGTGGCTGGGTGGATCGAGCGGGTTAAAGCTGATCGCCGCCAGGAACGCGAATGCCCAGATGGCAAAGCCGGAGAACAGAAGAACCGAGCGGATGGGGTTTCGCTGCATGGTGTATTGGCTTTTAGTGTCCGGTGTGACCGAATCCGCGTTCGCCGCGGGGCGTTTCGTCGAGGGTTTCGACTTCCCGAATCTCAACTTCCGGCACGGGCAGTACCAGCATCTGGGCGATGCGCATGCCGCGGGTGACGACAAAATCAGACCGGCCGTGGTTAATCAGCGGGACCATCACTTCGCCGCGATAATCGGCGTCGATGGTGCCGGGCGAGTTAATCAGGGTAATTCCGCTTTTGCTGGCCAAGCCCGACCGGGGGCGGACCTGGGCCTCATATCCCGATGGGATCGCCATGGCGAAACCGCAGGGAATCGCCCGGATATTGCCGGGGTGGATGACCGTATTTTCCGCAACGGCCGCACACAGATCGAAGCCGGCGGCCCCGCCCGTCATGCGTTTGGGCAGGTCAATGCCCTGGCCGTTGGGGAGTCGACGAAGTTGCAGCGTGATAGGCGTCACTGGATCGTTATCGGCACCGCCGGGCGGTTTCCAATAGGCGGCCGTCGGTTTCCGAAAGCCGGTGGCCGACTTGACGCACCAGCGGGCCTAAACTTGGCCAACAGCGGGGGTTCCGGCTATCGTAAGCCCCAACCAACTGCGGAGAAAAAACAGACCGGACGACGCATGTTCGAAAACTATGAGACCGGCAAAGTGTTCGACGAGATGTTCGCCGAACCCGGCGATCCCCGTGCGCACTACGCCGGCGTCGCCCGCAGCCTGTCCGCCATGAACGCCGACACGTTCGAGCGCCGCCGCCGCATGGCGGACGTTCTGTTCCGAAACCAGGGCATCACTTTCACCGTCTACGCCGACAAGCGCGGCGTTGAAAAGATCTTCCCCTTCGACCTGGTGCCCCGCATCATTCCCGCCGACGAGTGGGATTTCATCGAAAAAGGCCTTGTCCAACGCATCACCGCGCTCAACCTGTTCTGTCAGGACATCTATCACGAGCAGCGGATCCTCAAAGAAAAGATCATTGAGCCCGAGCTGATTTACGGGGCCAAGATGTTCCGGCGTGAGATGTTCGGGGTGAATGTCCCGCGGAACATCTACATCCATATCTGCGGTACCGACCTGATCCGCGGCAGTGACGGCAAATACTACGTTCTGGAAGACAACGGCCGAACGCCCAGCGGCGTGTCGTATGTTCTTGAGAACCGCGCGGTGATGAAACGCGTGTTCCCGTCGGTATTCAATGAGTACCGCGTCCGGGCGATCGAGGATTATCCCCTCAATCTGCTGAACACGATGCGGCACGTCGCGCCCAGCCATGCCGCTGGCGAGCCAACCTGCGTGATCCTCACGCCCGGCGTCTTTAACAGCGCTTATTTCGAACACACCTTCCTCGCCCGCCAGATGGGCATTGACCTCGTTGAAGGCCAGGACTTGGTCGTGGACAACGGCTTCGTCTACATGCGGACGACCGCCGGCCTTCGGCGGGTGGACGTGATTTACCGCCGACTGGACGACGACTTCCTCGATCCACTCTGTTTCCGCCAGGACAGCGTGCTTGGTGTTGCAGGCCTGATGAATGCCTACCGCGTGGGCAACGTGGCGCTGGTGAACGCGGTCGGCACGGGTGTTGCGGACGATAAGGCGATCTATCCGTTCGTTCCCGACATGATCAAGTTCTACCTCGGCCAGGAACCAATCCTGCTGAACGTGCCGACGTACATCTGCGCCCGGCCGGACGAAAAGAAGTATGTGCTGGAAAACCTCGACAAACTGGTCGTGAAATCGACCAACGAGTCCGGTGGTTACGGCATGCTGATGGGCCACCAATCGACCAAGGAAGAGCAGGCGGTCTTCGCCGAGAAGATTAACGCCGACCCACGCGACTACATTGCCCAGCCGGTGGTGGAACTTAGCCAGGCGCCGAGTTTCTGCGACGGCCAAGCCGTAGTCAGCGGCGACGGCACACGGAAGTTCGAAGGCCGACGCGTCGACTTGCGGCCGTACATCCTCTACGGCGAAAAAGTGATCGTCATGCCCGGCGGCCTGACCCGCGTGGCGCTGCGGCGGGGCTCGCTCGTCGTCAACAGCAGTCAGGGCGGCGGCAGTAAAGATACATGGGTGCTGGAAGAGGAGGACGAGTCATGACTTTGATGTTCCAAGCCGGCACGCCAACT
Source organism: Phycisphaerales bacterium (assembly GCA_028288875.1). Classification (GTDB taxonomy): domain Bacteria; phylum Planctomycetota; class Phycisphaerae; order Tepidisphaerales; family Tepidisphaeraceae; genus RYN-431. The sequence continues at coordinate 5,618 of JAQGHK010000539.1, forward strand.
CCGCCCGCCCTGGCCAGCGCCGATGCCCGGCCGATGCTCTCGCGCGACGCCGACAGCATGTTCTGGATGGCCCGCTACGTCGAACGCGCCGAACACGTCGCCCGCTTGCTGCGGGTGCACGGTGTTCTGCTGACCGACGTCGGCGACCTCACACAGGATCTTGAAGCCCAGATGTGGCAGACGATCCTGACCACCTTCCGCTCGGGCGAACTACCCGAAGGCGATGGTCCGGTGGGGCCGCGCATCGCGCGGCACATGACGTTCGATCTCAATACGCCCAACTCGATCAGCAGCTGCATTGCCCGCGCCCGCGAGAACGCCCGGGCGATTCGCGAAAGCATCAGCAGCGAGATGTGGGAGTGCCTGAACGCCATCTATTGGAGCGTGCAGGCCGACGACGCCCAGGCGCGGTTTGAGGATTCTCCCGATGATTATTTCTACGGCATCATGACCAGTTCAATGCTGTTCCAAGGCCTGTCGAACCAGACGATGGCGCACGATCAGCGATGGAACTTCACGCAGGTCGCCAAGTACCTCGAACGCATCGACGTCACGGCTCGCGTGATCGACACACGTTTTGAAGTATTGACCAAGATGGAGGCGGAATCGGACCAGCCGATCAACATCCATCTCATGGGCGTGCTGCGAAGCTGCTGTTCACTGGAAACCTATCGGCGATTGCACCTGGCCGATCTGGATGCGGATACGGTGGCGCAGTTCCTGATTCTTCAGCGGGATTTTCCAAGGTCGATTCGCTTCTGCGTGGATCAGGCGCGGGACGCGCTTGAGCAGGTTCGCAAGAGCAACGGCAGCCGATCGCCGAGCGCGCCCGAGCGCATCCTCGGCCGGCTGAGCAGCACGTTGGAATACACCGACATCAACGAAGTGCTGACGGGCGGCCTGAGCACGTTCCTGCAACAGATCCAGACCACCGTCGCTGAGGCGTCGATGGCTCTGCAGAAAACATACTTCCTGTACTGATTTCGAGGGCCTTATGCTGCTCAAACTGATCCATCTGACCGACCTCAATTACGACGCGCCGATTTCCGAATCCGTTGTCGAGCTTCGTATGTTTCCCCGCCAGGAAGCCATGCAGCACCGCCTGAGCTTTGAACTGCAGTTGCAGCCGTATTCAACGGTGAACAGCTATTTCGACTGGCTCGGCAACACGGTTCACACGTTCACCATCAATGGCGTGCACGAGTCGATCAAGATCGCCGCGACGAGCGTGGTCGAGACGGAAAAAATCACCGTCATGCCCGAGACGCTGCCGGATACTTGGCCGGTGCGGGCGAGCGGCGATTATCAGTTGTATGACTACCTTCAGTTCAGCGGCCCCGTCGTCGATTCGCCGCAATTGGCGGAGTTGGCGAAAGAGCTTTACGCCCGGCCGGGCATCCGCATCGGCGAACTCGGCCAGCGGATGATCCGCCTGATCAACACCCGCTTCGAATACGAGCCCGGCGTCACAACCTCGGCCAGTCCGGTCACGGAGATGCTGATCCATCGCAAAGGCGTCTGTCAGGATTACACGCACCTGATGATCGCGTTGGCCCGATCGATGCAGATTCCCGCCCGCTATGTCAGCGGCCTGCTGCATCCGGACGATACCGATATTTCGCGCTTCCGCGGCTACACGCAGACGCACGCCTGGTGCGAGCTGTATTTCCCGAGCTATGGGTGGATCGGCTTCGACCCGACCAATAGCTGCGTGGCCGGCGAAAACTACGTGAAGGTGGCGGTGGGGCGTGATTATCGCGACGTGCCGCCGAATAAGGGGCTGTTCCGCGGGGCCGGGAAGGAATCGATTCTGGTGTCGGTGAAAACTGAGCCGTTGTCGGTCATTCCGAACGACCTGTTCCCGGAAAAGATCATGCCGATGGGCGTGGCCACCAGCAACGGGGCCCAGCTGCCATTCCTGCCGCCGTCGACAGGCACTTATCAACAGGTGCAGTCCCAGCAGCAGCAGGGCAACACAGCCGTGCTCCTGCGCGATCCGCAATACCACGTTCAGACCCAGCAACAGCAGCAGGCCCCGGAACTGGCCGACTGGCGCCGGGTGCCATTTAGCTCTCGCCGATAGCCAACTTTCGGCGGCCGCAGGTGTCTATAATGTCGTATGCGTCGCTGGCCTGCTGCTGCTCTTCTTCTCGCCCTCACCGGCTGCGTGAGCGATCCCGGCCCAGACTTTTCTGAGGCCGATGGTCCTTACTATTACGACGGCGGCGGCTACTACGCCGACCCTCGGCCGGTGGACCTGACGGTCGAACAGCGCGCCTATTACTCGCAGCCGTATTACGGCTATTCCGCGTACCCGTATTACTACGGCGGCTACCGCCATTACCATGGTCGCCCGGACACGGGATATCGCCACGATGACCATGACGCCCGCCCGGACCGCGACCGCACCCGGGGCGATCGCTCGCCATCCCCGCCGCCGCGCGTGACCTCCGACGATGGCGATCGCCTCCGCGCCGTTCCAGATCGCCCCTCTAAAATCCGCAGCGAATCCAATGGCCCGACCCGCTCCAATGGCGGCTCGGGCGGCGGCTCCAGCCGCAGCGGCGGGCCGCACAGTGGGTCCGGCCGGCGGTGATCGGGGTGGGAAAAGCGACAGGCGGGCGGCCAGTCGGTACACTTGCCGCCCCGAATGCCGCCGCTTTCTTACGAGCTGATCAAGACCGATCCCAACACGGCCGCCCGTCGTGGCCGGGTGACCACGCTGCATGGCAGCTTCGAAACGCCCGCGTTCATGCCGGTCGGCACACAGGGCACGGTTAAAGGCATTTACCCGCAGCAGTTAAAAGAGGCGGGGGCCGAGTGCATTCTTGGCAACACTTACCACCTGATGCTTCGCCCGGGCGAAAAGACGGTGGCCGCCCTCGGCGATCTCCACCGCTTCATGTCCTGGCAGGGCCCGATCCTGACTGATAGCGGCGGGTTCCAGGTCTTCAGCCTCAGCGACGTCAACAAGATCACGGATGAAGGCGTCACCTTCAAAAGTCATATCGACGGTGCCCGTCATCACTTAACGCCGGCCAAGTCGATCCAGGTGCAGAACGACCTTGGGGCCGACATCATCATGTGCTTCGACCAGTGCCCGCCCGGCGACGCACCGGCCAACATTCAGCAGCAGGCGTTCGATCGCACGCTCAAATGGGCCGAGCTGAGCAAGGCCGCCCACCAGCGGCCGGACGAGCAATCGCTGTTCGGCATCGTGCAGGGTGGGACCGATCTGGATCTTCGCGCCCGCTGCGCCGAGCACCTCATCGGCCTTGATCTCCCCGGCTACGCCCTCGGCGGCCTGGCCGTCGGTGAAGGCTTTGAGGCGATGAAAACCGTCCTCGGCCACACCACACAGCTGCTGCCGACCCATAAACCGCGGTACCTGATGGGTGTCGGCTTCCCGCGAGATATCGTGGAAGGCGTTAAAGCCGGCATAGACATGTTCGATTGCGTCATGCCGACCCGCAATGGCCGCAATGCGTACGCCTTCACGATGGAAGGCGCGATCCGCATTCGCAACGCCCAATACACCCGCGATACGGGTCCGCTGGAAGAAGGATGCGACTGTCACGCCTGCCAGCACTTCACCCGCGGGGCGATCCGGCATTTCTTTTTCGCCTCGGAGATGCTTGGCCCGATGCTGGTCAGCCTGCATAATACTCGGTTCTACCAACGGCTGATGGCGGACATCCGCGGGGCGATCCAGGCCGGCACGTTTGCCGATTTTGTGGCCAACGACCCCCGCAGCCGCCAAGGTCCGCGGATTATTGAAGAAGCGAAGCCGGGCCAAACGGCCGGCACGTAAGGAGACTGTCTTGCTCGAATTGCTCGCCCAGACCACCGCCCCCGGGGCACCCGCTCAGCCGCAGCCGCTCGTCGGCATCATCGTGCAGTACCTGCCGCTCGTGGCTGTCGTGCTGCTGATGTACTTCTTCGTTTTCAATGCCAAGCGCAAGGACGAAGCCAAGCGCAAGGCCATGATCGATGAAATCAAGCGCGGCGACCGCGTTCAGACCATCGGCGGCATCCTCGGCACGGTCGTCCAGGCCGATGCCGACGAAATCACCGTCAAGGTCGATGAGTCGACCAACACCAAGATCAAGTTCACCCGCTCGGCCGTGCACAAAGTGCTGGGCGACAAGAACGCGACCGACGCGAAGTAACCGACGCGAAGCAAGAGTGGCCCAAGGCCCGCAATTCCATGCCGACAACCTATACCAATCGCGTCCTGACCATTCTGGTCGTCCTCTGGGTCGCCGCCTCGGCGATTTATCCCCGCGTTCCCGGCTCGCTGCTGTGGCTGTTCGACCCGACCGGGCCGATCAACACCAAGCACGCGCTCAAGCCCGGCATCGACATGGTCGGCGGCACGAGCCTGACCTACGAGATCAAGCAGCCCGAAGACGGCCGCCCGCGCGAGAAGCTGGCCGAGGAAGTGGCCACCGCGCTCAAGCAGCGCGTCGATCCGCAAGGCGTCCGCAACCTGATCTGGCGTCCGCAGGGGGCCACGCGTCTGGAAATCCAGATGCCGCTGACCTCGCAAAGCGCACAGGCCAAGACGGTTCGCGAGAACTACGCCACCGCCCGCGACAAGCTCGAAGCCACCAACATCCGCGTCGGCTCGGTCAATGACGACCTGGCGAACCTCAGCGGCGCCGATCGCGATGCCAAACTGAAGGCCTACGCCCAGGACAGCAAGACCCGCGAAGGCATCCTCACGAAGATGGCCGCCTTGGCCGACAAGCTGAAGGCCGCCCGCGCCGCCAAAGACACGCAGGCCGCCGCGGCCGCGCGTCTGGAAGCCGAGCCGCTGAACACCCAACTGGCCGACACAAATCTGCCGACCGCTACGCTGGAAGCCGTTCTCGATCTGAAGGGCGACGCCACCAAGGCGCGTCTTGCTCAGCTCAAGAACCAGTTCGCCGATTTCCCGTCGCGTCTCGCTGCCATTGATGCCTTCGCCAAGGGTTTTGACGAAGTCGCCCAACTCGGCGGCGGCCTCGACTCGGCCGACGAACTGAAGCGCCTGCTTCGCGGTTCGGGCGTGCTGTCGTTCCACATCCTGGCCAACGACCTCGATCCGGCCACCCACGCCCAGTGGGTCACGCGCCTCACCGCCAGCGGCCCGCGGCCGCAGCCGGGCGATCCGATGCGCTGGTTCGAAAGCCCCCGCGAACACGCCGGCGGCGACGCCGTCTACGGCGGCAAGGCCTATTCGCTGGTCTACGTCGACCCGCAGCATTCCATGACCAACGGCCCCGGCCTGCCCAAGTGGGCCGTCAGCAGTGTTCAGCCCGGTCGCGATGATCAGGGCGGAAACTCTGTGAACTTCAGCTTCGACGCCA
>JAQGHK010000540.1 GCA_028288875.1 Phycisphaerales bacterium
CATACGAGTATCGAAATCGGCAATATCGCCAGCCGCCATAAAGCAGTGACGTTTGAGAAGGCCATGGTGGAGACCGGCAGTGAATACACCTGGGTTCCCGGCGACGCGCTCGAAAAGCTGAACATCAAGCGAGAGAAGAAAGACCTGGCATGCGTGATGGCCAATGGCATGCATGTCACGCGATCGGTCGGTTTCGCCATCGTCCGTGTCGGCGAATATTTCACCGTCGACGAAGTGGTCTTCGGTGAGCCGGGCGACCAAATCCTGCTCGGTGCACGGTCCCTCGAAGGGCTGAATCTCGCCGTCCACCCGGCGAAAAAGCGATTGGTGGCGGCAGGCCCCCTACCGGCGACGTAGCCGACAGTTGCCGGGCCCGGCCGTCAAACAAAACGCCGAACGATGCCGCCGTATGCCCCCAGCAGGCGCCCGCTGTCGTCGGCGAAAAAGCCCAAATCGGACGAGTCGGTCCTGGCCAGGCCGTTTACGCCGAAGCTGCTGTCGATGGTGAAATCGCTGTTTAAGCGGGTGATCCGTTTGAAGCCGACGGCGAAATACGTGCCCTTGATGGACGGGATGAACTGGGCGACGTCACCGGCAATGTGCGTATCGATCGCCTGCCGGGTCGGCCGCGCGCCGGGTTGCAGTGTGTAGAAATAGGTCGCCGAAGTGCTTTTGCCGATTTCGGCAACGGTCGCCCGCAGGCTCCCGCCCTGATAGCCGACATACGGGACGCGATAGTAGGTGCTGTCGTCGCCGGTGGAGTCGAGCAGCTTCCAGGAATAGGCGGTCGCCGGATCCACCACGCCTTTGGCCGAGATGGTGCGGGCTTTGACGTCGAAACGGCCGACGCCGACGGCGTCGTACTCTTCGTTATCGTCGTAGGCGTCGTTTAGTTCCGAGCCGGTGCCCGTTTGTTTCTGGATGAGCACGCTGGTGACGCCGTGGCGGTTGGTTTGTACGTCGGCGAAATAGCCGCGATCGGCGTTGATTTCTACGAGCGCCGACGGGAACGTGTGCCGCACGGTACCGGTGAGCAGAACGCTGATGCCGCGCATGCCGTACCGCGTGTCTTTCGTGCCGTCGGGCCGCAGCTTGATCAGGGCCAGGTTTTGATCGGTGTCCCGGTGGACAAAATTGGGATCCGTATCCGTCGCGGCAGTGGTCCGGTCGATCGCCACCACGGCCGAGCCGTCGGCCAGCACGTTAATCTTGTCGACCGATACTTTCGCCGTCGGGGCAGTGCCGGACGGCAAGGCCGAAGCGAACGAGAACGTGCCGGCCGAACCGAACGCCTGATCGATCTTGCCCGTCGGCCGCAACCGCGTGACGTTGAGCGTTTCACCGAGGGCGGCCGTCGCGGGGGTCGTGCCGCCGGCGTAGATCGTGCCGTTCAGGTACGCCAACTGGCTGACCTTGAATCCAACCCGCGCAAGGCCGGCGCTGCCGAAGGTAGGATCGAGCTGGCCGGCAGCGTCGAGCTTAGCGACATAATGCAATGTGCCGTTGTCGACGGCCATGAACGTGGCCCCGCCGCCCGCCGCGAACGCGCCGTTGGGCGTCAGGGGCGATTTCAACGTCAGGCTGCCGTCGTTGGCAAACGTCGGGTCCAGGCCGGTGGCGGCCATCAGGCGTCGTGCGTCAAGCGATTCGAAAAACATGCGGCTTCCCCGTGGGTAAGTGCGTCGTCCGAATCATTAGACGCCAACGGAATGGACAACTTACACCCACGTCAGTGGCCGCCGAGCACTTCCAGGAATTTCTCGCCGTACAGCCGCACTTTGTGCGGGCCGAAGCCTTTGACGCGTTCCATGCTTTCGGGCGTCTGCGGGCGCTCGGTGGCGAGCAGGGCCAGGGTTTTGTCGTGGCAGATGATATAGGCGGGCAGGTCGTGTTCCTTGGCCAACTCGCTGCGGACACGGCGGAGGTCTTCGAAGACGAGCTTGGCGACGTCGTCCAGCACGGTGGCCGCCTCGGCCGGGCGTTTGACGCGCGTACCGCCGCCGCTGCTGCCGCTGGAGCTGCCGGCCTTGGGCATCAGGTCCGCCAAGACGCCGGGGACGGCGGTCGTGGCCTTCATCACTTTGCCGCCCAGCGGCGTCAGTTCCAGCACCGGCCGACGCAGGCCTTCCGGATCGCGCGAGCGGGCGAGGCCGGCTTCGACGATGCGGTGCAGCATGGAAACGATCTGTTTGGATGGATGTTTCTTTAGCAGGCCAAACACGGTGAGCTGATCGAGCTGCCACCGCGTGGTGCGCTCGCTGCTGACGCCCGCCAGCACCTCGGCCACGGCCACCAGGCCGAACTTGCCGTTCATCCGCGCGATGCCGCTGAGCAGCTGGCGCACCAGCAGCGTGAGCTCTTCGGTGACTTCGCCTTCCACGTGCAGGCCGCGGCAGACGTCGCACTGGCAGGCGTCGACCGTCGATTCGTCACCGAAATATTCCAAGATTTGGATGCGGCGACATCGCGGGGCCCGCGCGTAACGAACCATCAGGTCCAGCTTCGCGGTGGCGCGTTCTTTCAGCGTGCTGATCCAGGCATCGTCGGCCTCTGGCGCATCCTGGCCGATCTTGTCGATGAAGAATTCCTGCGTCATCCGGTCGCCGAAGTGATAGAGCAGCGTGCAATCGCTCTGCTGCCCGTCACGACCCGCGCGGCCGGCTTCCTGGTAATAGGCCTCGACCGTGCCCGGCAGGTCGTAGTGGATGACGAACCGAATATCCGGCTTATTGATGCCCATGCCGAAGGCGTTCGTCGCGACGGCCACCGCGTTCGGCGTCTGCATGAATAGCTGCTGATTGCGCGTGCGCTCTTCCTGCGCGATGCCCGCGTGGTACGGGATCAGCATGCGATCCGGGAACTGCCGGCGAAGCTCGATGGCGATTTCGTCGACATTCTTCCGCGTCGCGCAATACACGATGCCGCTACCCGGCGTTTCCTTGATCAGTTCGTTCAGAACGAAGTCTTTATCGCGGGCTTTATCCAAACAGCGGGCGGCGTAGCGAAGATTCAGGCGATCAAACCCGGTGATCACCAGCCGCGGCTCGCGCAGGTTCAGCAGATGAACGATGTCTTCACGGACGTCGTCGGTGGCGGTAGCCGTCAGGGCGATGGTCGGCGGCGAGCCGAGGTTCTGCCGCACGCGCCCGAGCTGCGAATACTCCGGCCGAAAATCATGGCCCCACTGGCTGACGCAGTGCGCCTCATCGACGGCCAGCAGCTTGATCGTGAGCTTCGCCATCGCCGCCTGGAAACCCGCGTGGGCGAAGCGTTCCGGCGAGACATACAGCAGCCCATCAAACCCGTCGGCCACGCGTTTGAAAACTTCGCGCTGCACCGGCAACGGCTGGCTGCTGTTAATAAACTCGGCCGCCAGCCCGCGCTCGCGCAGCTGCCGCACCTGGTCTTCCATCAGCGAGATCAGCGGCGACACCACGATCGTCAGCCCGCCCTGCACCATGGCTGGCAACTGATAACACAGCGATTTGCCCGCCCCGGTCGGCATCACGCACAGCACGTCACGCTGCGCCAGCACGTCTTCGATCACCTCGCGCTGCATCAGGCGGAAATCGGAAAGGCCGAAGTGAGTGTGAAGGTGATCGAGCAGGTCGGGCATCAATATTCTGTCTTCCGTGACGCGGCGCGCAACGCCGGCCGATTATAGCGTCACGCCCGCGTTTCGGCGGCCCATTGGTCGAATCGCTTTGTCATTTCGTTGGTCACACTCGGCGGGCTGTCGGCGATGGCGTCGGTGAGGATCGCCGGGGTGATCACGCCGGCCTTGCCGCCCTTGGCGGCTTGCAGGAATGGGACGAGGGCGGCGCGGTCGCAGAGGTGTTTGATGTCGGCGCCGCTGTAGCCATCCAACTGGACCGCCAGCGTGGCGAGATCGACATCGTCGGCTAGCGGGCGGTTGGCGAGGTAGAGCTCCAGCATTTTTGCCCGGGCGGCGAGGTCGGGCAGCGGGACGTACACTTTTTCATCAAAACGGCCCGGCCGCAGCACGGCGGGATCGAGTTGCCAGGGGACGTTGGTCGCGCCAAGGAACAGCACGCGGCTTTTGGTAGATTTATCGAACCCTTCCATGCCCTGCAGCACTTGCGGGATGACGCGCTGCATGACGCCGCCGCCATCGTCGCGGCGGGCGGGGATGAGGCTTTCGATCTCGTCGATAAACACGATCGACCTTGGCTCGGAGGCCGCGGCATCGAAAAGCTTCTTAATGTTCTGCTCGGCCTCGCCGACCCACTTGCTGAGGACGTCAGCGGCGCTGACGCGGAAGAACGTGGCATCCAGCTCGCCGGCCGTGGCGCGGGCCAGCATGGTTTTCCCGGTGCCGGGCGGTCCGTACAGCAGGATGCCGCCGCCGGCTTTGATGCCGAACTGTTCGGCCAACTCCGGATGCTCAAACGGATAAACCATTTTAAGCCGGATTTCCTCCTTCACGTCTTCCAGACCGGCGATGTCGGCGAAGCGAACCTTCGGCTTCTCCTTAACGACCCAGTCCGTCGCTTGCGCTTCGCCGGGCTCGGCCGGCTCCGTCGATTGCGGGCGGCGACCCGGGGAAGACGGGGCCTTTCGATTTTTCGCCTTCGCGTCGTCGCAATCTTTTGCCAGCTCGTACAGCCGTTCGGCGGTATCGCGGCGGGCTTGGCGAAGGTCTTCTGTGCCAGCGGCCTTGCTCAGTTCGATCATGCTGCGGGCGGCTTCCAGCAGGTAGACTTTGGCGCTGTCCCACTGCCCGGCCCGGCGGGCATCGAGGCCGCGCTGCTTGTAGCGTTCGAAGCTGTCCCAGGTGCTTGCCATATCGATCCATCCGCATCCATCGACCGAAATCAGTCCAGCCGATCCGCTCGCCCTTCGACCATTCGTCCGATCACCAGCATATACGCCCCCATCAATCCCACCACGATCAGCGCCACCCGCCAGGAGGCCGTGAAGCGGAAAAACAGCGCAACGAAGATTGCCAGGACGGCCAGGATCGCGAGCAAGCGGCCGCCGGCACGAATAACTCGGCGGAAGGCGGTGTCGCCGCCGATTTCCATGGCCGCCTTGGCCTCGGGCGCGGGGCGGCGGCTCATCAGCACCTGCCGCTCTGCATCCGTCATGGCGTGAATACTCTTGGGGTCCTTGGCCTCCATCGGGGGCGAATGTTAGCACAGGCTCGCGGTCGACTGCGGCAGCCGACCGCGGCGGGCGATCAGGGGCGAGCGGGCCTCCGGGCGTTGCGTGGGCGCGGCGGATGCGTACGATCGGCCTCCGTCCGAAACAGGAAACACCTCCCATGCCCGATCCAGGCCTCGCCACCGCCGCTGATTACTCCGAAGCCCTCCTCACCGCGCGCCGCGCCAAAAGCCTGATCGCGCTGATCCTGGCGCTGATGCTCATCGGCCAGATCGCGACGTTCCTGCTGCTGCGGTACGACATCGTCCGCCTGCCCAGCAGTTCGGCGACGGTGGCCGACGTCATCACCAAGGCGACCTCGCAGCCGACGGCGTCGGAGACGGCCAACAACACGCGCTTTATTGACCTGCTGCAGTATCTCACCGGGATCATGATCCTGGGCGGCATCGGCCTGTCGATCGTGCTGGCGTTCGTGCTTTGCCTGATCGGCCATGTGATGCTGGTCGGCCGGCTGATCGGCGTCGGGCGGGTGACCAGCGCCTTGGTCTGGGCACTGGTGCTTCTGGTGTTCTTATTCCCCTGGCAAGCATTCCTGACGACCGATTTTCACCTGTCCGGCGTGCTCTGGACGTGGGACGAGCTGGTCGCCCGCTACAACTTTGATACCAGCATGAGCAGCGAGCACTGGGCCAGCACCGTGCTGAACTGGTTCCGCTTCGCCGGCGCACCGGCTGTGGCGCTGATGATCGTGCTGGCTATCCAGCTCAAGAGCAACCGCGGCCTGCGGATGGCGCTCGGCGAAGTCGAACTTCTCAATGAAATGATGCGGCAGGCGTAACCCATGAGCGAATCGCAGCCATACAAGCAGGAACGTGGGAACATCCAGGGTGACCAGATCATCGGCGAAAAGTACGAGCTCTGGGGCAAGATCACCGGTGACGTCCGCATCATCGAAGGCGGCAAATTTTACCTCCGCGGCGCCATCTACGGCGATCTGATCGTCGAATTCGGCGGCCGGGTGCATATCTATGGCCACGTCAGCGGCGACCTGATGGTCCAGCGCGGCGCCAAGGTGATCCACAGCGGTCTGGTCAGCGGCAAAGCGACCAACGACGGCGGGCGGCTGTACATCGATAAAGACGGGCTCGTCACCGGAAAGGTGAAAACCCTTCGCGGCGACACGGAAATCGAAACCAAAGACGTGTACGACGAAAACGGCTGAGGCGATCCCGCCGCTCCTGTAAATCGTTGACGGTTCTCGCGGAACAGCGGTACAGTTGAATCCCGCGATGAGCAGTCTTCCGCCCCCTGATTCGCTCCTCCCCCCCAAACCCGGCACGGCCCCCGAGCCGCTGTCCGAGGAGGCGATCGCCAACGTCCCGGAAGGCTATGAGATTGTGGATGAGTCGCCGAAGCGGGCGTCCGTCTGGACGACGCCGCAGGTCGCCACCGGCCTGGGCATCGGGGCGAGCATCGTGGTGCACATTGCGATCATCGTGCTGGGGCTGCTGCTGATTCCGCAGTTCCGCGAAGTCGTGTCCGGCAAAAAGGTGGCGGAGCAGACGATCGTCCCGATCGCGGAACTGGCCACCGAGCAGGCCGGCGGCATTCCGAACCCCGGGATGACCGACGACCGCAACCGCCCCGCCGGCCAGACGCTCGACAGCACCGTCACGCAAACCGATGCCTGGTCCGAGCGCCGCAGCTCCACGCTGGACCGCAACCTCAGCAGCGGCTCGGGCGACGCGGCCCCCACACAAATCGGCATCGGCGGGAACAAATCGGCCGGCAGTGGCCTCGGTAGCGGCGTGGCGGGCGGCGGTGGATTGGCCAAATTCGGCGTGCCCGGCGGCGGCAGCGGCATCGGCCCGCGGGGGGCCGTGTTCGGCAACGGCGGCAACGCCTACCGCATCGTCTTCGTCTGCGACGGCACTGGCGACATGGTCAGCAGCGTCGCCTACCCCGTGCTGCTCCGCGAACTGGCCGGCACGATGGCCAAGCTGAAGCCGAAACAGTCGTTCAATGTCGTGTTCTTCTACGACGGCACGAAATACGCCTCGGTCGACCCAGGCAAGCTCATCCCGGCCGTCCCGGTCAATTCTGAAAAGCTGCAGACCTTTCTCAAAAACTTTTCCGGCGGCGCGGGCACCGACCCACGCCCGGCCATCACCTTCGCCTTCTCGCTCAAGCCTGATCTGATCTACTTCCTCTCCAACGGCAATTTCGCCGACCTGGCCACCTACAGCGACGTGACCGACACGTTCAAAAAGCTGAACCCGAGCAAAACCGTCCGCGTGAATACGATCCTGCTCAAGAGCATCACGCCCGAGGACATGCAGAAGAAGAGTGTGCAGGAGGCGATGAAAGACGCCGCCGACACCATGACCGTGATCGCCAAGGCCAACGGCGGTACATTTAATTCGATCGACGCTCGGAGCGTCTACCTTCCCGGCCAGTGACCCGCCCGCTTAGGATGTGGCTATGAATCGTTCTCCCCGTCGTTCTTCCTCGCCGTCGCGCATCATGCTGCTGGCGGCGATGCTCATTGCCGTCGGCCTGATCGCCAACGCCGGTCTCGCCCAAGGCACTGGCGCGGCGGCGGCACCCGGTTCAGACGCATCCCAGCCTGAGGGCGTGCTCAGCATTGTCATGAGCAACAAGGATCCCGTGACGTACACAATCGTCGCGCTCTCCGTCGTCGCGCTCTCGCTGATCATCAGCTCTGCCCTTCGCCTTCGCATGAACGCGTTCGTCCCGCCGGCCACGGTAAACACGATTCGCGAGATGATCGAACAGCGCCAGTTCAAGGAACTGATCGACTATACCGAGAATGACCCCAGCTTCGTCGCACGCAGCCTCAACCCTGCCTTGAAACGCGCCCCTAGCTTCCAAGCGATGAAAGAAGCGATGGAAACCGCCGTCGGCGAGCAGACCGCCGAGCAATTCCGCAAGATCGAATACCTCAACATTATCGGCAACCTCGGCCCACTCCTAGGCCTGCTCGGTACCGTGCTGGGCATGATCACGGCGTTCAGCGCCATGAAGGCCGCCGGTGGCAGCGCCGACCCGAGCGTTCTCTCGGGCGGTATCAGCAAAGCCTTGGCCCACACGTTCATGGGACTGTTCCTGGCCGTCCCCGCGTTGGCGGCATTCGGCGTCCTACGCACGTTGGTCGATCGCCTGACCATCCGCGGCGCGCTGGTGGCCGAGGAGCTGCTCCTGATGATTCGCCCGGCCGACGCCCCCGGTAAACCCGGTGCCCCGCCACCCCCGCCGGCGTCGTCACCACGCCAGCCGAGCGGCCCGTCGTCAGCCAGCCGCCCGCGCGTGAACCCCGTACCGCAGCCGCCGTCGGCACCGCAGTAATCCCAATCGCCGTCCGCGTATGAAATTCAAACGCCAAGAATCTCACGCCACGCACCCGAACGTCGTTCCATTGATCGACGTGATCATGTGCCTGATCATTTTCTTCATGCTCGTCGCCCGCATCGGCGTGAGCAGCGGCGAAGACGCGTCGATCAAAATTCCGTACGCGGCGCTCGGCCGAGAGATCAAATCGCTCGACAACACGCTGCTGGTCAATGTGAAAGAAGTGAACGGCCGCGCCGAGGTGACCAGCCAGATCGATAGTTCCAACGGCAAGGGCCGAGAAACGCTCGTCCTTGAAGGCGGCGGCAACGGCCGGCGGTTGGTCGATGTCCTGAAGCGCCTTCGCTGGGGCGACGACCTGCGGGCCGGCGAAAGCCGCCCGAGCGGCCGGGACAATCCCGACCTCAAACTCATCATCCGCGGCGATTCCGACATGAACTTCGGCACCCTCCAGCAAGTGCTGCTGGCCGCCGCGGAAGCGAATGTGACGAGCCTGAATTTCCAGACGACGCAGAAGGCGCCGAAGGGCTAGTAGCTGGTAGCTATTGGCTAGTAGCTCGGAAAGAATCGACGTGTGCTTTGTTTTAGCCATCAGCCACTAGCCAACAGCCACCAGCTCTTCATCCAATGAAACTCGACCGCAACAAAACCATCCACTACGACTCCGGCCCGGACATGACGCCGCTGGTCGACGTCGTGATGGTGCTGCTGATCTTCCTGATGATGGTCGGCAAATTCGGCGGGGCCGATCGATATTTGGCGTCCAATCTGCCGATCACGTCGGCCGGCGTCAGCAATACGCAGGTGGACCCGAATCTGATCCCGAAGGACCCGGTCACGATCAGTGTCAGCCCGCTGCCGCCGAGCGGATTTCGCGCGTTCGTCGGACGAACCAGCGCCAGCAACGATGAACAATTGACGGCCCAGCTCAAAACGCTGCTGGCAGGCCTCAAGGCCGCCGGGCGGAAGCCCGAAGACATTCAGGTGTTCATCAAGCCCGCCAAGCAGCTTCGGTACGACAATGTGGTGACCGTCTACACGGCCACGCTGCAGGCGGGCTTTACCAAGATCGGCTTTCAAGCCGCGGAATAGGATTTGTTAGCCGCAGATGAACGCGGATAAACGCAGATGAAGACGGCAGCCTCCATTATTTCTCATCTGCGTTCATCCGCGTTCATCTGCGGCCTATTTTTGGCTCCCGCGATATTCGCCGCGTCGACCGGCCTCGATGCGATCGGCGACGAAAAGCTGCTG
>JAQGHK010000706.1 GCA_028288875.1 Phycisphaerales bacterium
AGGCCGGCCGAGCCGCCGACCACGCCGATGGCAGCACCGTAGCCAAGGAAGATGACGGCAATGCCCTGCGAGGTTGCACCGACGCTCTTGATGATGCCGATATCGCGCGTCTTCTCGACGACGATCATGTAGAGGATGCAAAAGATCAGGAAAATCGCGACCAGCGAGATCAGCCCGAGAAGGAACGTCATCAGCGAGATTTCGTTCTCCACCGCGCCAAGGAATCGTTCCTGCTTTTTTTCCCACGGCTCGACATGCACGGGTGAGAACATTGTGCTGGCTGTCGACTCAATCTGAGACGTGACGCCCTGAACAATTCCGTTCACCTTCGCCACTACGGCCATGCGATCGGTGCCGGGCTTGATGTTGATCTGGATTTCGCTGCACCGAGCCGGCTTGGTGCGGGCGATGCGCTTGCCGTCGATTTCTTCCTCGTACGACTGCTCGCCCATGTGCAGGTCTTTCTGCAGCACGTCGAACGGCACGAACACGTGCTGGTCGTCGAGCTGAAAAAGCTTGGTACGCGAGATATCGACGACCCAGTACACATTGGCCGATGGCGTGGCATCCCGCAGCGAGCGCGTGTCATCCGACAGCGGAACGACTTCGAGCCGGCACCACACATTGAACAGGTAATCGGGCACGATGCTTTGGCCAGCAGCATCGCTCTTGATGCCAAAGACCGGCCCGCCGACGATCATGCCCGGCCGCTGAGCCGCTTTCGGATCGTCAGGGCGGTACGCCTCGTACGGCGTGTTCGGCAGCAGATCAAAGGTCGCCCGGTCCGGGGGCTTCTTCCCTTGGAACACTGGCTGCTGGTATTGGCGATATAGCGACTCGCGGAACTTATTAAACCGCGACATCTCCTCGAGATTCAGCCCCGTGATCATCACGGCCTGGCTGTCCTTGTTGGCGATATTGATCAGGCCGAACGTGTGAATCAGCGGGATGGCCTGATCCACCTCGGGCAGCTTCCCAATCTCCGCCAGCATGTCCTTGTAGCCGCCGAAGCCGGTGACGTTATTGCGGTACACCACAATGTCGCCGCTGACGCCGCGGAACTTGGCCTTGAACATCGTCAGCCAGCCGGACATCACGCTGATGACGACCAGCACCATCGCCGTGCACAGCATGACGGCGATGAGGCTCACCCACGCGATGCGGCGCTTGCGAAGGTACTTGAAGATGAGGAGGGATTTATACAAAAGGCTTGTTCTCTTCGACGATCAGGTCCAACTGTAAACTAACCAGCAGTCTCCTGTCGCGTCATCGATTAACAGATCCGAAGATTCGACCCGTTGTGTCGTGTCATCCGGGGAACTCATGTAGCGAAAAAACCGAGGCAACTGCGCCTTGGGTGGAATTTTCCAGTCACGATTGGCGATAACCGCAAAGTGAAACGCACCACGCCATTTATCTGGAAATTCGCCGTAGAGCGTCTGCAGCTCATACGGCCGCATCGATAGTAGCGAGGCTTGAGCCGCACTATCCGCGTGAAACCGTGCCACGTAAATTTGCCCATCAAACCACTGGCACCGAACGTCGTAAATCTCGACATTCGGCGGCACCGGACCACCAAGCATATAACCAAGGGTCGATCTTGGGCTCGGATGGGCCGTGCGATATCCGACGAAACCGAAGACCGCGAATGTTACCGCCAAGGCGATGATGCGATTTACCCACGACGGTCGGCGGCCAAACCTGCGAAGGATTGAATAACCGATCAGCGCGCCAGCAATACATCCGGCAAAGTGGCCGACCGCGATAAATCCGTTTCCCCAAGGCGCGTACTGAACGAAAATGCCAAGTATCGCTCCGAGAACAGCGGTAATTCCGGCTCCGACCTTAGAGCCCGGCCGTAGGGGTATCGGCAACGCCGTTGCAGTCGTCATTATGCCTCAGGCCGCATGAGCGGGAAGAGGATGACGTCGCGGATACTCTCGGCCCCGGTCAGCATCATGATCAGGCGGTCGATGCCCAGGCCGATGCCGCCGGCGGGTGGCATGCCGTACTTCAGGGCGGTGAGGAAGTCCTCATCGACCTGCTGCTGCTCGGCCTTATCGCCGACCTGATTGCGGAAATTGGCGGCCTGCACGTCCGGGTCGTTCAGCTCAGTGTAACCTGGCGAAATTTCCTGGCCGTTGATGGCGAGTTCGTAGGTGTCGCTGAAGTACGGATCGTCCGCGCAGACCTTGGCCAGCGGGATCACCACGCTGGGGACGCGCGTGACGAACACCGGATTGCGCAGCGTCGGCTCGACGAGCTTTTCGTAGATTTCCGTCAACTGCTCAGCCGGCGATTGGGCGACGATGTGCGTCTCGAACGCGGCCAGCTTGTCGGCCTGGCGTTCTTCTTCGCCGAACAATTGCAGACCGGCCGCACGACGGCTGAGGGCGTTGACGCCGTCAATGTCGTATAGCCGCAGCACATTGCTGAGCGCGTGGCCGTGGCCGGCGATGGAGGTTTTGTCGAACTTCCAGCCGGTCTTTTCTTCGACCAGTTCGGCCATCGACGCGCGACGCCACGGGCGTTCCGAAAGGTCAATCGTCTTTGTCGGCGCGTCCGCCGGGCCGTGATGAATCACGAGCGTACCGATCACCTTCTCGGCCACCGTGCAGATCAGGTCTTCCACTAAGCTGGCCATCGTGCGGCAGTCGCCGAACGCTTCGTACGCCTCCAGCATGGTGAATTCGGGGTTGTGGCGAGGGCTGATGCCTTCGTTGCGGAAGTTGCGGTTGATCTCAAAGACCTTTGGCAGCCCGCCGACCAGAAGGCGCTTGAGGAACAATTCGGGCGCGATGCGCATGAACAGCCGCATGTCGAGCGCGTTGTGGTGCGTGACGAACGGGCGTGCTGCTGCGCCGCCATGCAACACCTACAGCATCGGCGTTTCGACTTCGGCAAACCCGCGGGCGACGAAGAAATCGCGGATGGCCTGCACGATCGCCATGCGCTGCTTGGCCATGGTCATGACCTCCGGATTGCTCCAGAGATCGACGTACCGCTGCCGGTAGCGCTGATCGACGTCGGTCAGCCCTTCATACTTGGCCGGGGGCGAGAGCAGGCTCTTGGCGCCCATCTGTACCTTGGTGGCCCAGACGGTCGTTTCACCCTTGTTGGTGACGCCCAGCGGCCCTTCGACCACAATGCGGTCGGCCAAGTCCAGCAGGTTGCGGACTTCCCAACTCAGGTCGTCGACCTTCTTACGGTCGATGCCGATCTGCAGGTCGCCGGTATCATCGCGCAGGGTGATGAACGACAGCTTGCCCATGTCGCGCTTGAGCACGATTCGGCCGCTCACGCGGCAGACGGGCCCGCCGTCGTGGCCCATTTCGGGCGTGTATAGGCTTTTTACCGTAGCGAGCGCTTGCACGCCCTCGGTATGCTGGCCGTACGGATCGATGCCGAGTTCGCGAAGCTTGTTCAGCTTGGCGCGGCGTTCCTGTTCATAGATGCTGGTATCGGTTGAACTCATTGGGACCAAAAGTCCGACAATGATAGAGCCGTAGTGATGGAACACAAATGGACAAGGCGGTCCACCCTGCTTCTGACCCTCGCCCTGGCGACGGCGAACGCGGCCGCACAGACCAACACCTTCACTTCAAAGCAGTACCAGATCTTCAGTGATTTGGACGCCGACGCCACGAAAGACTATGCCAAGCGGCTCGATGGGATGTACGAGGAGTACGCCAAGCGCCTTAAAGATTTTTCGATCCCGAACGATCAGAAATTTCAGGTTCACCTCTTTAAGAAGCAAAGCGATTACCGCCGCTATACCGGCAGCCGGCTGCCGAATTCGGCGGGAATTTTTATCCCGTCGCTGCAGGCGCTGGCCGGTTTTGAGGAAAGCCAGGGGCGGACCGCCCTGCGGCAGACGCTTCAGCATGAGGCCTTTCATCAGTTCGCTTGGCAGGCGATCAGCCAGAATCTTCCGATCTGGCTCGATGAGGGCCTGGCACAGGTCTTCGAGGAAGGCGTCTGGACCGGCGACAAGATCATGCTCGGCCAAGTGCCGCCGCAACGGCTGAAGCTGCTCCAGCAAGACATGGCCAGCGGAAAGCTGCTGCCGTTCAAGACCTTAATGGGTATGTCGCGGACGGCCTTCCAATCCCGCATGCGCGACGATGGCCTGGGTCGCAGCCAATACAATCAGGCTTGGGCGATGACGCACTTCCTGGTGTTCGCGTGCGATGAAAAGGGAAACCCGCGTTTCCGCGACCGCCTGATCGGCTGGCTGCGCGACCTCCACGCTGGCCGCGACCCGCAGCAGGCGTTCGTCAGCAACTTCTCAAGCAATATCGACGGCTTTGAAAAGCGCTTCCGTGAGTGGGTCGCGGCGTTGGAACCGACGCCGCTGGCCGTTTACAGCGATCGCGTCAGCAAGCTGGCCGAGCTGATTCGCCTCTTTAAAGAGGACGGACGCGAGTTTGACTCGGTCGACACCCTCCGCCGACACCTGCAGCAGGGGCAATTTCACCTCACCGAACAGCGGGATGGCCAAACCTTCACGCTGGACGAGGATGCGATGACATACCTCTGCAACCTCGACGGCAAGCCTTGGCCGGGCCAGGCGTTGTTCTTCGGGCCGAAAAAAGGGAATCAGCCGCTGCCGGACATCGTGCTGCAATCGCCGATCGGTTCGACCATCCGCGCTCGTTTTTACGTGTCCGGCCAGCGGATCGATCATGACTTGGTCTTCGAAACCCCAATGGTCGCCAAGCCCGTCAAAAAATGACTTCGCGTTCTAAGCCCGCCGCGTGCGTTTTTGCCACACGCCCGGTTACACTCCCGTCATGCGAAACGGCAACGGCGTAACGGCTTACATCGCCCTGGGCTCCAATCTCGGCGACCGCGCCCGCGCCATCTACGCGGCCGTCCAGAAGTTGTTCGCCCATCCACAGATTACGGTCACGGCGATGTCCGAGCTGATGGAAACCGCCCCCATCGGCGGGCCGACGTGGTCGCCGCCTTATCTGAATGGTGCGGTGGCGATTGAAACGTCGCTCGGCGCCCATGCGTTGATCAAAGAGTTTCACGTGATCGAAGAAAGCCTCGGCCGGATGCGCTTCGGCGAACGGTGGGGCCCGCGCACCGTCGATCTCGATTTGTTGCTGTTCGGCGACCGCATTCTGTCCAGCGATGACCTGATCGTCCCGCACCCGCTGATGCACGAGCGCCGCTTCGTTTTGGAGCCGCTGAACCAGATCGCTCCGGACGCCATGCACCCCGCACTGCAGATGAGTGTTCGTGGATTGCTCGACAATTTGAAATAGCCGGTTACGTTCGATCGCCATGACACGGATGCGACGGACGCTGGCGGTAATTCTCGCGACGGCCGCGCCGGCGCTGGCCGTCAAAACGCAACACTTCACGCAGACCTCCGCCGACGATTTCAAAAAGGGCACGGCCCACGGCGTCGTCGCCACCAGCACCGGGCAACTGCGCCTCTCCCGCCAGATCGACGCCCTGTTGCCGAAGGATCGTCAGTTCGACTCCATTCAGGCGACGGCCGAGGCGCCCGACGGCAGCATCACGCTGGCCGCGTTTCCTGATGGCGAAGTGATGTCGCTCAAAGACGGCAAGCTGACGACGCTTGCCACTTTCAAGGATCAAACCGTCACCAGCCTCGCCTACGACGCCAAGGGCCGGCTGCTGATCGGCGTGGGCGGTGAACAGGCGAAATTGCAGCGCATCGACAAGGCCGGCGATAAACCGAACGTCGTCTGCGAACCGACCGACGCAAAATACATCTGGGCGATCATCCCGGATGGCGACGACGTCTTCCTCGCCACGGGCCCCAGCGGCGGCGTCTTTAAGGTCGGCCCCGACGGCAAGGCCGAGGATTTTGTTGACCTTGCCGGCGACAACGTGCTCTGCCTGACGACCGACAAAGACAATCTTTACGCCGGCACGGACGGCGACGCCTTGGTTTACAAAATCGATCGCAAGACCGCCAAGCCGTACGTGCTGTACGACGCGGCCGAGTCTGAAATCTCTGCACTCGCCTGGGACAGCCACGGCAACCTGCTTGCCGCCACCAGCGATCCCCACGAAGACGCCGCCGGCCAAACGCCCGAAGAAAAGCCCGCCGACGCCAAGCCCGCGCCGGCCGGCAAGAATGAGTTGCCGAACAAGCACCCTGCCGCGCCGAAGCCGCCGGACGAAAAGCCCGGCGATGCCATTCCGCACGTCGCCGCCGCCACGCCGGAAAACGCGCCGGCCAGTGCGCCGAACAAGCCGAATGAACCGCCGATGGATCTGGCCAACGGTAAGGCCGAATCGACCGCCGGCCCGGCAAGCAACGCCGTCTATCGCATCGACCCGCAGGGCCTCGTCACAGAGATTTTCCGCAAGCCCGCAATCTTCTACGGCATGGCCGCGTACGGCGACGCAATCGTCCTCGCCACCGGCGATGACGGCGAGATTTTCGAGCTTCACCCCGACACCGACGAAGAGGCCGTCCTCTTCCGCACCGACGCGCCCGACGCCACCGGCCTGCTGACCACAAAGAACGGCACGCTGTACGTTGCCACCAGCAACACCGGCCAAGTCTATAAGCTGTCGGCCGGCCTCGCGACGCACGGCACCTACGACAGCGATGTCCTCGACGCCGCCGTCCCCAGCACGTTCGGCCATCTCCACCTGCTCGGCACGATGCCCGCGGGCACGACGCTGAGCGTCCAAACACGCGCCGGTAACGTGGCCGACCCGGATGATGACGACTGGGCCGAGTGGACCGAACCCGTGCCAGCCACGGAATACGTGCCGGTGAAATCGGCGGCCGCGCGCTACCTGCAATATCGCCTGACCTTCGACACCAAGGACGCCGCAAAAACCGCCGTCGTGGATGAAGTCGATATTGCGTACCAGAAGCCGAACCTGCCCCCGAAGATCGCCAGCATCAGTGTCCTCCCCGGTGAAACGCCCGGGCAAATGAACGTTGCCTGGGAAGCCGCCGACGCCAATGACGACGAGCTGCGGTACGGCCTTTTCGTCCGGGCAGTCGGGAGCAGCTCTTGGATGAAAATCGCAGACGATCTAACCGAAACCAGCCACGTTTGGAGCAGCAAAAATACCGCCGACGGCAGCTATGAGGTGAAAGTCGTAGCTAGCGACGCCTTGGCCAACCCGCCGGGCGTCGGGCGGGAAGTCAGCAAAATCAGCGATGGCGTCCTCGTGGACAACACGCCGCCGGTCATCGGCGATGTGAAAAC
>JAQGHK010000589.1 GCA_028288875.1 Phycisphaerales bacterium
CACTTCGCCGGTTTTCACGATCTGCTGGTAGGCCTTGTTCACGACCGACCGCATGTCGGCCTTGTGGTCTTCGTAAGGACCGAAGACGTTGAAATACTTCAGGCCGACGATGCCCTTGGCGTACAGGTCATTCTTCAGGGCCCAGAGGTCGAACATGTGCTTGCTGTAGCCGTACATGTTCAGCGGCTTCAGGGTTGGCGTGATGGCGTCCTGATCGTCATAGCCGAGGCTGCCGTCGCCATAGGTCGCGCCGCTGCTGGCGTAGACGAAGCGGGCGCCATGCTTCAGCGACCATTCGCAGAGCGTCCGCGTGTAGCGGTAATTGTTTTCCAGCAGGTAGTCGGCGTTGCGTTCGGTGGTGGCGCTGCACGCGCCGAGGTGGACGATCGCATCGACCTTGCCGAGCGAATCGAGCTTACCGAGCAGCTGATCGGGGTGCAGAATGTCTTCGTACCGCAGGCCGAGCAGGTTCTGCCACTTTTCGTCGGTGCCCAGGATGTCGGTGAGGATCAGATCCGAATGGCCCCGGCGATTCAGCTCGGCGACGCAGTTCCGGCCAATGAAGCCGGCAGCGCCGGTGACGATAGTGAGATTCGGCATGTCGGGCTTTCGCGAAAGCTCGACATCATCCGGCGTCGGCGAGTGACGTCAACAGCACGATCCGAAACAGGCAGTTATTGCGCGGTTCAAATGATGGATCGGAAGTCAGCGACCGTCTCATGATTGAGGCGGGCAAATTGCTTAACGACGCAGCAAGCGCCGACGGACAATCGTCTTAGCGGAAAACGAGAGTCAGCAAACCAGCACTGGCCAGGCCGAGCACGATTGCGTGATAGAAGCGGATCATAATAGTTCTCCCGACATGTTCCCGGCCGAACACTACGGCACAGGGTTGCATATACGCTGAAGGGCGCGTGAAAGGCGATTTATTATCGCCGTGCTGACAGCGGCATTTTGCTACACCGTCGTCATCGGTTCGGGGCTCACTGGTTAGACAGCCGCGCCGCGATCTCGTTAGCGAGCCAGATGCCGAACGCTTCGGCCCCCGGACGATTGAGATGTTGCAGGTCGCTGAAGTCATCGTCCGTCGGGTGAACACCCTGTTTATCGCTCGGGATAAACCCTACGCCCGTCGCGGTTGCTTCGGCCGTTACGGTCGACAGAAACGCTTTGGACTGGCCCTTGTTATCGATCGCTGCCTGTAAGACGCGGGCGACCGGCATCTGAACCAAAAGGCCCTGTTGCGGATTGGCCGCAAATGCGTTCACTAAGTCGTGAAGAGCGCCCTTCATCGCCGGCCTTGCTTTGGCGGGCTCTGCGAACATGTAGCTATCTACGGCCCGGTCAAACAGCTTCTTCAACGGCACTTTCAGCTTGCTCAGCGACCGCTGGCCACGACTGCCTTCGTGTTGGCTGCTGACCTGGCCGAGGATCGGATTGCCGTCCTCGTAGGTGTCGAGCGCTAAGCCGGCGTGCATGAACGGCCGTTGCAGGGCGAGGGAGATTTCTTCGCGGAAGTTCAGCGTGTAGAGCACCCGCCCGGCCAGGTTGCGGATCACGACGGGCAGCAGATCGGTCGCGCCAAAGCCATATCGCTTGTACGTCTTCCACCAATCGCCGGCGTCCCAGAACAGCGCGACGCGCGGCCAATCGACCGTGTCCGCCCGAAGATCGCGCGGGCCAAGTCCGACGACGATCAGCTTCGGCGGGTTGGGCTGTTTCTGAAGGAAGCGGACGACGCCGTTCATCGCGTCCAGCCGTGCTCCGCGCGTGGCGTAATTGGCAACGCGCACCTTCCGGCCAAGCCGCTTTTCCAGCTCGGCCACCAGGGCCGGCATGACCACGCCTTCACGCATCTGGCTGGAACCGACCAGCGCCACCTCGGCCGGGCCGATCGCGCGGACGGTGTCGCGGACGGCGTGGTATTGGCCTTCGTCGCTGGCATAGGCGATCAGCGACAGCCGATCGCGCGTATGCAGAAACACTTCCACGGCGGCAACGATCGCCAGCGCCATCACCAGCGCCCAGGGAAATCCCAGCGGCGCATGCGGCCGCGGGCCATGAGCGGCGTCGGCCGGCGGGTTAGAATTGGAAGTAGATGAAGTCGCCGCCATCGAATACGCCAAACACCAGGAACGCCAGAATCATCCCCGCGTACACCACGGCCCGCAACGGTGCGGGGGTGCGGAAGATGACGTTGTGATCGTCGGAGAAATACTTCACGAGTTGAGGAATCAGCAGCGTGACCCAGACGACCACGAACGTCAGCCCGAGGCCCGGCGTAATCAACTGCACCACGAACGGCCGGGGGTTGTAGAGCGCGCGGGTGAGGCGCTGGAAGTTCTCAATCGAGCCGCCACGGAACAGCAGCCAGCCGAAGCAGGTGAACTGGAAGAACACGATCACGCGAACGAGCGTCCACGCTCCGGACGAGAACCGATTGGTAAACGTCAGGTGCTTCTTCAGCCACGGCGAGAGCGCGCGGTGGATGCACAGCATCGCCCCGTGATAAGCCCCCCACAGCACGAACAGCCACGTCGCCCCGTGCCACAGGCCGCCAAGCAGCATCGTCAGGAACAGGTTGCGGTAGGTGAAGATCGTCCCGCCGCGGTTGCCGCCGAGCGGGATGTAAAGGTAATCGCGAAGCCACGTGCTCAGGCTGATGTGCCAGCGGCGCCAGAAATCGCTCGGATTGACGGCGAAGTACGGCAGATCGAAGTTGCGCATCAGGTCAAAGCCCATGCACCGGGCCGCCCCGCGGGCGATATCGCTATAGGCGCTGAAATCGCAGTAGATCTGCAGGGCAAACGCGTACACGCCAATCATGGTTTCCCACGGCCGCGGGCCGACGTCGATCTGTGAATCGAACACGGCCTTGGCAACGTGGGCGACGTTGTCGGCCAGCACCACCTTCTTAAACAGGCCCAGCCAGATCAGCCAGATGCCGTGGCAGACGTCGTCCCAGCCGGGTCGGCGCTCGGCCTTGATCTGCGGCAGCAGGTGCGTGGCCCGCTCGATCGGCCCCGCCACCAACTGCGGAAAGAATGCCACGAATAATGCGTAATGCAGCGGATGCTTTTCAGCCTTGAGGTGCCCGCGATAGACGTCGATGACGTAGCTCATCGACTGGAACGTGTAGAAGCTGATCCACGCCGGCAGGATGATGTGCAGCACCGGCCGGTCCATGTGCAGGCCGATCGCGTTGCTGGCCTGCACCACGTTGTCGATAAAGAAGTTGCAGTACTTGAAGAAGCCCAGAACGATCAGGTTCACCGTGCACGAACCCACCACGCACCATTTGCGCGGGCGGCTGTTCATCGGATAGCGCTCGATCAGCCGGGCGAAGCTGTAATCGAACACCTGCGTACCCAGAAGCAGGGCCAGCCAGCGCAGATCGCCGGACACCTGCCAGTAGAAATACCAGCTGCAGAGGAGCAGAAAGGCGTTGCGATAGATGACGCGGCGCTTCAGCAGCGCGAAGCCGCTCACCACGACCGCGAAAAACGCGATGAAGTGAAAGCTGTTGAAGGTGAGTGTCGGACTGTCAGGATTCATCAAGAACGGCCGGCGGGAACGCTAATGAGTGCACGGGCGGACGGCAAGTCAGGACGCATGTCGTTTGTAGACGGCCTCAAGCCCATCGACCATCACCTTGGTATCAAACCGCCCCACCGCGAACGCTCGACCACGCTGGCCCATGGCAATGGCGCGATCCCGATCGGCCAACAGCGCCGCGAGTTTTTCGCCAAAGGTCGGCACGTCGAATGGCTGGACGAGAAAGCCCGTTTCGCCGTCGATCAGACCTTCGCGATCGCCGTCGATGTCGTAGGTGACGACCGGGCAGCCGGCCAGTTGTCCCTGGGGCAGCGCCCGGGCGAGGCCTTCCCGGCGGCTGGGGTGGACGAGGATGTCCATGGCATTGGTCAGTTCCGGCACGCGCGTCGGCGGCACCAAGCCGGTGAGGATGAATCGATCAGTTAAACCGGCGGCGGCGATGCGGGCTTCGAGCTTCTGGCGAAGGCTGCCGTCGCCGATCCAGAGGAAGCGGAGATTGGGGAAACGCTGGCAGAGGGCCGGGGCGAGGTCGATCAGGTCGTCATGGCCTTTCAGGTCGAATAGCCGGGCGATCGTGCCGACGACCACGTGCTCCGGCGATATCGCAAGCGAGGACCGGACCGTTTCCCGCAGTATCGGCGGATTCAGAAACGGCGCGGTGTCCATGCCGCTATAGACGGTGATGTACTGCTCGGGCTTTCCGATATTGGCCGCTAGGGATTGGTCCCGCATGGCATCGGCGACGCAGACAATGGTGGTCGTCAGCGGCGCAGCCCGCCGTTCCAGCACCTTATAGACGTTGTTTACGGCGGCCTTCGTCGAGGCGGTGAACGCCAGGCCGTGAATCGTGTGCACGATGTTCCCGCAACCAGCGGCCCTGGCGGCGTATCGCCCAATGATGCCGGCCTTGCTGCTGTGGGTGTGCACGACGTCGGGCTTCAATTCCCGCAGGCGTTTCACTAGCGCGCGATAGACGGAAATGTCAGCCATTCCGATGGCGCGGCGCATCGCCTCGATCGTTTCCACGCGGTAGCCGACGCGGTTCGCCCGCTCCATCAGCGATCCCTCAGGACCGATCGCCGGCCCCGTAATGAGCGTCACGTCGTGCCCGAGCGCGTGCTGACCCTCGCAACTGAGAAGCGTGTTTTCCTGCGCGCCGCCGACGATCAGGCGCGTGATGATGTGGACGATCTTCATTCGTCACGCAGCGTACGAGCCAACGGCCGCGGGTGTAAACCCGCGCGAGGGCTAGCATGTTCGGCGCGCGGGCTTTTGCATCCACGATCGGCGAGATCAAATCTCATTTACCGAATTACACTGCGGCGTGATGTCGCGAAGCCTATGAATGCCTGTTATCGGCATCAATTTTCACAATTATTCGATGTCCGGTGAATTGTAAGCACCGCAATCCGTCTGTACGCTCTCGCGTCCGGCGCAGAGGCAATCACGGAGGCGATCGGCCGGGAACATTATGGCGGATAAATACACCAAAAAGTTCGTCTTCCCCCGGACGATCAACCTGCTGCTGCCTTTACTGGTGCTCGCGGTTGTCGGTGGGGCCACTTACGTGCCGGTCGTTGCAGGCATCGGCATGAGTCCGGAAAACACCGACGTCGGCTATCAGCCCGAGCAGCCGGTCCCGTACAGCCACGCACTGCACGTCGGGCAGTTGGGCTTGGACTGTCGCTACTGTCACACGACAGTAGATCAGGCCGCCTTCGCGGCGATCCCGCCGGCGCAGACCTGTATGAACTGTCACACCAACGTTCGGAAAGAATCCGAAAAGCTCAAGCCGCTCCACACGGCCTGGGACACGGGCAAGCCGCTTGAGTGGGTCACGGTTCACGATCTGCCCGATTTCAGCTATTTCAATCATTCCGCCCACGTCAACAAGGGCGTCAGCTGTGTGGAATGTCACGGCCGGATCGACCACATGGGTGAAGAAGGCGTCTTCCAGGCGAAGAACCTGTCCATGGGCTGGTGCATCGACTGTCACCGAAAGAATGAAACCGTCCTGCGTCCGCGTGATCAGGTGACGAATCTCGGTTGGAAGGTCGAAGACCTCGCGAACGCCCAGCCGGGTTCGGAAAGCTTCGACGTCCTCAAGGCCCTGCAGGCTGAGAAGTCGGCCAAGCAGGAAGATCCCAAGCAGATCACCCAGGCCGACCTTGGCAAGTATTTGCAAGGCAAGTACAAGATCCGCGATCACCAGTACCTGACGGCCTGCTCGACCTGTCACCGCTAAAGTGTGCTACCGATGAACGAAAAGACGACATCGACTTCTGGAAACAGCCGCAAGTACTGGCAAAGCCTGACCCAAATGGCGGAAACGCCCGAAATGGCCGGGGCAATTTCCGGCGAATTCTCGGGTTATGACCCGGAAAAGCTCGTTAACACCAGCCGCCGCAAGTTCCTGAAGCTGGCCGGCGCCTCGATGGCACTTGCCGGTGTGACGCTGACGGGCTGTCGCCGTTGGCCGAAAGAAAACGTCGTCGAGCAGAACAGCCGCCCTATCGGCCGTATTCCGGGCGTGCCCGAGCAATACGCCACGGTCTGGGAACTTGGCGGTGTCGCACAACCTTTGCTGATCACGACTTACGACGGTCGGCCCATCAAAGTCGACGGCAACCCGATGCACCCGGCCTGCGCCACCTTCGGCGGCAAGCTCGGCAGCAGCACGATGATGGCTCAAGCCAGCATCCTGGAAATGTACGACCCTGAACGCAGCCGTGGCATCACGATGCGTGCCAAGGGCAAGCAATCACGTCAACCCGTTACGCTGGAAGCATTTAAAGCATTCACGGCCGAGCATTTTGCCCCATATCAGGGCAATGGCGACAAGCTCGCGGTCCTGATCGAAGAAACGCGATCGCCGACGGTCGATAATGCCTTCGCCGCATTCAAGAAGGCCTACCCGGCCGCCAAGGTCTACGAATACGAAGCCCTGAGCCGCGATAACGAACTCGTCGCCTCCAAAGCCGTGTTCGGCCAGCCCGCTCGCCAGATTCTGGACCTCAAGGCCGCCAAGATCATCGTCAGCTTTGACGCCGATCTGTTTGGTAACCATCCATACGCCCTCAAGCACATCAATGACTGGGCCCAAGGTCGCAAGACCGCGGACACCACGAAAACGATGAACCGCCTGTACGTGGTCGAAAGCCGCTATAGCGTCACCGGCAGCAATGCCGACGAACGCCTGCCGGTTTCGGTTCGCGTTATGGAACAGCTCATCCTCCAGCTGGCATACAAGGCTGGCCTCGGTGACGGGCAGGCCAGCCTGAGCCCGGAACAGATCAGCTATATCGATGCGATTTGGGCCGATCTCGCCAAGAACAACGGCTCGGCTATCCTGGCCGGCGGTTACACGCTGCGTCCGGAAGTGCTCGGCGTTCTCGCCGCCATTAACGACAAGCTCGGCAGCTTCGGCAAAACGATCAAACTCATCAGCGAGCCCGACCGCCCCACTCACGTGGAAGCGATCAAGGCGTTGGTCGAATCGATCAACACCGGCGGCGTCGAAACCCTGGTCATCCTCGGCGGCAACCCTGTTTACGATGCCCCGGCCGACCTCGGCTTTGCCAATGCTCTGGGCAAGGTCGCCACCAAGATCAACCTGTCGCTGTACGACAGCGAAACCAGCTTCGCCTGCGACTGGCACGTCAACCGTGCCCACTACCTTGAGTCGTGGGGCGATGCCACCATGTACGACGGCAGCGTTGGCATCCAACAGCCGACGATCGAACCGCTTTTTGGCGGGCAATCGGTCGCCGAACTGGTCAGCCTGATGGCCGGCGAGCCGCTCAGCGGCCAGGACCTGCTCTACCGCACGTGGGGCAGCCGTCTGAAGGAACAATTCGTCGCCACGAGCACGTCCTTCCAGAAGATCCTGCATGACGGCTTTGTCGAAGGCACGCCGGCCGCGATCACGCTCAAGGGCGTGAACAAGCCTAGCGTCAGCTTTGATGCCGCCGCTGAAGGTGTCGAACTTCGCTTCGCCCCGGATTACAAGGTGTACGACGGCCGCTTCGCAAACAACGGCTGGCTGCAGGAATGCCCGGACCCGATCACCAAGATCACTTGGGACAACGTCGCCCAGATCAGCTACGCCGACGCCCTCAAGTGGGGTGTTCAGCAGCGCGATCACGCGGAAGACATCCTGTCGATCGAAATCGGCGGTAAAACCCTCGAAATCCCGGCCTATGTCGTCCCCGGCCAGCCGGTCGGCGTGATTAACCTGCCGCTGGGTTACGCCCGCAAGATCGCCGGGGCCATGCTGCTCACCGAGCGCAACGGCGCTATCGGTGCAGACGTCGGCTACGACACCTTCTCGCTCCGCACCAGCCGGGCGATGTGGAGCGTCGCGGGCGCGAAAGTGACGAACACCGGCAAGACCGCCGACGTCGCCAGCACGCAT
>JAQGHK010000611.1 GCA_028288875.1 Phycisphaerales bacterium
CTGTTGGTCACGGACGATCTACGGGCTCTTGTCGAACCGCTCCTGCCCGAACACCCGTACGTCCCCGGTATCGGGAAGCCGCGCGTCTCCGACCGCGTCCGCCTCACTGGCATTCTGTTCGTGCTCAAGACCGGCATCCCTTGCGAAGACTTTCCCCAGGAGATGGGCTGCTGTGGCATGACGCTGTGGAACCGCTTCGACGAATGGTCCAAGTCCGGCGTCTAGCAGAAGCTGCACGAAGTGCTGCTGGCCAAGCTGAACGAGGCTGGCGTGCTGGACCTGATCCGTCGCCAGCCACTCCGCATTGCCGAGCTAACGGGCGTCGAGCAAATCGGCTACCTGCAAAACCTGACTCCGCCAGAACCGCTGCCATCACTCGATGACTTGGAGGCGGCATGGAAGGACTATGCGAAGTGCTCGGCGGGGCAACGGCAGAAAGTACTTCGAGCGTTTCAGGACCTTCGTGCGACGACAAGGATTGACGGCCTGCGAAGCATCACACCCGCGGCCGCCGTCGCATTCCAGGACGCGGTGTACGCCCGCGACGTGAGCGGCAAGCAGCAGTCACACCTATTTAGCAGCATCCGCACCTTGTTGCGTTTCTGCCGCAATAAGCGCGCGATGGCACCTGAAGCGATTGCGAAGGCACTTGAGCACCTTTCAATGCTGACGCCTGACGAGTCGGCAACTGCTTTAGACCCAAAGCCAGTCGAGCGGACAGACTGGGATAAGCTGCTGGCCAAGGCCAAAGGCGACGACGTCGCCATGATACTCCTGATGCTGAATGGGGCCTTTTACGCGAAGGAGGTCATCGAGCTCGAATGGAGCGATATCAAAAACGGATGCATCACGACGAACAGAAACAAGACCGGCAAGTGCGTCCGGGTCTGCGTGCTCTGGCAGGAAACGATCGGTGCTCTGACTCGGGTGAAGCGGCGGGGCGAGAAGATCTTCTTTAATTACGCGGGCACGCCGATCACCATCTCAGGAGCGCAGCTCCGGTTCTCAAAGCTTGCCACCGCTGCGGATGTCAGCGTCACCGCGTCTCAACTCCGTGACGGTGCGTACACCGCAGCCGTCGCGGCTGGAGTCAACTCTGAACTGTCGAAGATTCTGGTCGGTCACAGGAGCGGCCTCCAAGACAATTATGTTTTACGGCGACCGGCGATGGTCGCGCCCGCATGTCAGGCGGTCTACGACGCCTACTTCGCATAAAAGTGGACACGGTCAAACAAGGGGAGCGGCGGTCTACATCAACGTAGAACGCCGCTCCCCTCGTCGTTGGTCTACGTCTGCTCTCTACGTCGGATAAGGGGAGCAACTCCCCTCGACTACTCCCCTCAAAATGCACTACTGCGAGTAGGTGGTGTTCAAATGAAAGATATATCTAGGAATGCTCTCTGGAACCTATCCTACTTCTATCTTGACCTGAAAAAACAGGGTCGAAACGCTGTCCATCTACATTTTGAAGAATTTGCAAAATTAGTACTTTTGCGCTTGCCAAGCATTAAGCCGGTGATACCGTGTGCCTCGACGTAAAAGCTAAACGGGCCGGTCATTCACACGGCTAAACGATGAGATGAGACGTTGCGGCAGCGGCCGCGGATGGGCTGTGAGCGGCCCTTTGCGGTTGTTGTCCGCTTGTTTTGATGGGATTCACTATTATGGCAACGAAAAGAAAACCCACGAAGATGCTGCTGATTCCTGCGGACGCGGCGAAAGCTCCGCAGGAAGTTGTGGTCGCCAACTTTGAGGACATCCAGCGGTACGTCGGCGCGTTCACGGTCGTCGGGGAGAAGCGGTTGTCGGTCTATTGCGCCGAGGATGGCTACAACCCGCGGCTCCCCCTGAACACCCGCATGATCGGTTTTCTGGCAGACGTGTTGCCGAACTTTTACTCGCCCGTCGTCGGCGACGTTTTGGTTGGCGGCGGCTTTACGCCTGCCGGACATAACCGCGACGTCACGGAGAAGACGCTGACGCAGATCGAGGCGATCGAAGAAGAGAACCGGGCGGAGATGTCTAAAGATTTGTTCTAGCCGTACCCCGGACCGCCGCGGCTCAACGGCTGCGGCGAGTTCTTTCGAGCCGAACGTCGGCTCGCACTGCAACAACGCGGGCACGGTGCCGCAAGGAGCCAGGTTGTTCATTCTTGGCATTCTTTGTCCGCCGCTGGCGGTGCTGTGCACGGGTCGCTCTAGCTCGGCCTTCGTGAACTTCCTGCCGACGCTTTGTTTTTGGGTTCGTGGTGGTTCACGCGCTGCTCGTCGTCGGCAGCAATAAAGCCGACGGCAGGTTCGACCGCCTGATCACCGCGCAGAGGGGAATCGCCCTCACGCAGATGGCGAGGAACAAATGAAACACCTTAATCCCCATTCAACTTCGGGCGACGGCTGCCGCAAGGAACTGAAAGGCGCAAATGAAAGCTGAAGACGTGCCGGAACTGCTGTCCGGTCTGCGGGGCATCTTGGTGGCGATCGAGGAGAGGGCCGGTTTATTGACGCCGGGCCTATTCGCGGTACGCCGCGAATCAACCACAGCTATAGGAGAGACCATGAAACGACGACGGATTCCCCGCACTGCACCGATCCCCACGGGCCTAAACGTTACAAAGTCCCAGACTCACTGGAACGCCGTGCTCAAGAGCCACGGCTTGGGCGTTAGTCTCCCGCCGATCCCGCGAAAGATTATCCGTCGAAAGAAGCCGCACAGTTTCGATTGCACGCGGGCGCGGTGACCCGCTACCCGGGACGCGGTTGCCGTCGAAGTGTGGGGAAATGCGGCTGCGGTTGCCATGGCTCAATGATGAACGCGCAGACCAAGAACTTCTGAATCGTGCCCGTGGGTTTGTTGCGGAGCACGTTTCGTCCACCGTGGTGTCGCAGATTTTGTAGCCGTCGCTTCGTCCCCTGGTAAGTGGGAAGGATCTCCCCGCTAACACGCTGAACTAGATCCATGGAACAGAAACATGACCAGAACCAATCGTTGGTCCAAACGGCGCGAGGAAACCTGAACGGCTTCTTGAAAAAAGCCAGTGATGTCGTTGATGACCAGTACGGAACTCGGCACGGCGTGCCGCCTCGGATGGGTCGGACGTATCCACGCTACGTGACCTGGGCTGAGTTGGCTCGACGTGGGGTGGGGTGAATCGTGTGACGCTACAATTCATTGCAGGGCAGGTGCCGAGTAAGCCTAGAACGGCAGGGACGTGGCGACTTGCAGCTCGTCTTCCTCATCGTTTGACATCTCGCGGATCCGCGCCGTTCGATTTATCAAACGAGCCGCCACGACCCATTCACGATAGCCCTTGCCGTGCTCCACGATCTCGCGTGATGGAAAGTATCGCAGGAGTCGATCCACTGGGTGTCGAGCGATGCTCCGTCGGTTGAATCATCAGACATCGACGCTCTTGCATCGAGCATTGTCACCGATATTCAGAATGGTGACAGCGTGACGATTGGTGTTGAGTGTCCGCTCTTCCTGCCCTGCCCAGATGTGTCCAAATTTCTTGGAACCGCCCGCGACGGAGAATGCTCCATCGAGACGGGGAATAAGCCTTTCACGGCAAGTTCAGGTGCCTGTGCGATGGTCACTGGAATCCAAGGCATCGCTTGGGTGCTCCGTGAGATTCACCGTCAGTGCAATCAGGTCAAAGCAACGACCCGTTGGGACGCCTTCCGGGAAAGACCGTCCCTTCGGGACAGCCCCAGTTGCTGCTCGGCCGCACCGATCTGTTCACGAAACTCGGCGAGATCAACTTCGTTTGCCCGGCGGTCCGCATCATCAAAGGCAAGCCCGACCTCGACTGCGTTATGCGCTTTGG
>JAQGHK010000641.1 GCA_028288875.1 Phycisphaerales bacterium
ACAGTGGTTCGGATGCAAACCCAATCCCAGTAATCATTAAGGCAAAAAAACAGGGCGCCCGGCGCGCTGCTGAATTACCTATATTGACAAGGGGCTTATGGCCATGGGGAACGCCGACGCCGCACCGAAAACACCGCTTCGTTCGCTTCCGCGCTTAGACCGGCGAGGGGACTCAGCGCAGCGGCAATACGCGAGGCCGATCGGGGCTCGCTGCGAAGATGACTGTTGCGCTGCGGACGCATCGCAATATTTTACCGTCGCGTAACTCGGTTGTCGGCCAAAAACCAGGTAAATTGGCCGTTTTTCGACCGAGGAAGCTGAGCCGGCTTTACCACGCCATGGCGGTCTGCGTCGGGTCATTCGGCGGGTAGGGCGTCTCGTTGCGCTGGTTGCCGCGGTTTTTGACCTGAGATTGAAGCTGCTGCAACGCGTCGCGATATTTCGGGCTCAGCTTCGGCGTCATATTCAGCGCCAAATCGATCAACTGAACGCCGGCGTCGAAGTCCTTCGTCTCGTTTACCAGTCGGTCGGCCTCTGAACGAATCACCGGGCCGGCCGTGCCTTCGAAGCCGTTGTTCTGCGCGATCTGTTGCTGGGCGAACTGGATGCCTTCGGGGTAGTTGCGATTCTTCAGAAATGCATCGAGCAGGCCTTCGCAGATGATTTCCGTGGTCTTGCCGTTGGCAGCGGCGTAGTTCAGGGCATCGGTGTAGGCGGCGATGGCGTCGGCGTACAGCTTGGCATTGCGGCAGGCATCACCGATCTGCTGGCTCTTCTCTGCCGCACTTTTCGCATCGCCAGAGGTGACGAACCGGCTGCGTTCTTCTTTCAGCACCACCAGCAGCTTGTCCGGGCGATCCTTCAGCGTCAGCTCGAAATTTCCCAACTGTCCCAACGGTGCCTTGGCAAAAAGGATGGTCAACACTTTCCAAGCCGCGTCGCGAACTTCCTGCTGAGGCTCTTTGGCCGGATCGATCAAGTCCTTCAGCCGTTTGTCGAACGCGCCGAGGTTGTCTGCCGAGTCGCCCAAGGCCCGCAGGGCGATCAGCCGCGTGGCCAGATCGTTCTGGTCGCTGGTCCAGGCGGCGATCGAGTCGGCGAACTCCGGGTTCTTGTACTGGCCGACGGCGCCGAGCACCTCGCGGCGGACTTTGCGGTCTTCCGACGCCGAATCCAGCATGGTTTTCAGCGTGGCCTGCACGCGGCGATTGGACGATTTAAGCGGGGCGAGCGCCTTTACGAGGGACGTGCGCAGGTCGATGTTGTCCTGCGGCTTGGTCCGGGCGGCCATGACGGCGGCTAGCTTCTCGGCGGCACTTTCGGCCAGGGCTGGGTCGGTTTCGCGGATGCGGACGGCCAGTTCGCCGAGCGCGTCGGCCACTTGCTGCACGGTGTCGGCGGATGGGTCATCCAACAGCTTCATCAGCGTCGGCACGGCCCGCGGATCGCGCGTCGGCTTCAACGCGCTGACGATCGCGGCGCGAACAGTCGTGTCGGTTTCCTGATTCAATTGCACCAGCAGCGGCACGACCGAATCGGCGTCATTGATGAGTGCGATGGCGAGCGCGGCATTGCGGCGGACGTCGGGAGCGGCGTCGCCGATGAGCTGGCGAAGCTGCTGTTTTACCGGATCGGGCGTCACATCGGACTGAGCCCCATCCAGTGCGATTCTGCAGCCGACGGCGCGGGCACTGGCTTCGCTGGAGCGCAGGTAACGCAGCAGCACTTCCGTGCGTTGCTCGCCGCGCGGCGTTTTCGAATAAGCCTCGGTCAGCAGGCGCGACAGTTCAGATTCCAGTTCATTACGCCGGCGGGCGACTTCATCAAAACGGGCCGCCCGGCCGCGAACCAGCTCGGCCTGAAAGACGCTGTCGGATTGATCGCCGTGCGTCTGCCACCAGGCGCGCCAATCGGTCGACGCGCTGAGCCCGGTCAAGTAGGCCAGCGCCTGCGTTGCGGCGTTAACGACCGCCGGCGGCTCGGTCGATGCCAGCATCGGGATGAGCGCCTTGGCGACCTTTTTGTCGATGTACGTCCCGGCCGCCTTGATGACGGCGACGCGGACGCGTTCGTCCGGATCGCTGAATTTGCTGATCAGGCGATTGAGAACATCGGGGCTGTCTTTGTAGGCCGTGAGCGCGGCGCCAGCGAAATCGACGATCGATCGATCGTTGTACGGATCGAGCAGCGCGAAGAGCGAGTTGACCAGCGTCGGGTCGGCCGTGGGGGAGGCGGCGAGCGCCTTCACGGCGGCGATCTGCACGGCGGGCTGGCTGTAGTCATTGAGCGCGCGGCTGATCACATCGCGCGCCCCAGGGTCGGGTCGGGTGAGCAGCCGCTGGGCAGACTGTTCGCGTTGATCGGCCTTGGTGTTGATGTCGTAAAGCTGTCGCGTGAGCGCCCCGGTGTCGTTGGCGGGAACGTCGGACGTCTGCGCAAGTGAACTATACGGGGCGGCCAGTGTCGCGTTCACCGCGACG
The DNA here is from genome assembly GCA_028288875.1 of Phycisphaerales bacterium. GTDB lineage: Bacteria > Planctomycetota > Phycisphaerae > Tepidisphaerales > Tepidisphaeraceae > RYN-431. The sequence continues at coordinate 2,481 of JAQGHK010000641.1, forward strand.
GTCAAGGCAAGAATTTGAGCGGCGTGACGTTGCGGCAAAGCGGGTCCCACGGGCCGGGGCGGCAAACGTTATCGATCGGTACACACCGACCTTACCCCATTTTTTTCACGCGTGCTAGGCCACGGCACCATGGCATTGATTGGGGTTGCGATTGTTGTTTCATGCGGCCACCCCGGATGGTTGATGCGGAAAGGGGATTTTGCCCTGCACGCACAGATTTTCTTGCGATTTTGCCGTCGGCCAACGTACAACTGTGCAGCCGTCTCGGCTGTTTCGAGCGACGCATGAGCCATTCTCCGTGGACCGACGCTGAAGACCGGGTTCGCCGTGCCCGCCGCCTCATTGATGAGCGACGCTGGCCGGAGGCCCTCGAGCACCTGCGCGCCGCGGTGGCCGTCAATGGTTACAACGCGGATTGGCACGTTTATCTGGGCCGGGTGTTGGATGAGCTGGGGCGGCACGATGAAGCCATCGAAGCCTGCGAACGGGCACTGAAAATCGAGCCCGATCACCTGCACGGCCTGAATCATCTGGGCGTGTCACTTTTGCACATCGGCCGGCACGAGGCGGCGATTGATGCCTTCGAGCGCGCCCAAGCCATCGACGGCACCTTCGAGCCGGCCTACTGCAACCGCATCCGTTGTTACGCCGAACTGGGAGACCACCAGGCGGCCGAGGAAATGTTTTACACCGCTCGCCTCTACCGCGAGCAGTGCCCGGCCTGCTACTTCAACATCGCCCAAAGCCTGATCGCCCGCGGCGACCACGACCGCGCGATCTACTGCCTGCATAAAACCATTGACCTGGCCGGCGATGACGTACGCGTGCGTGCCCGATTGGCCGAGACGCTTCGCCAGCGCGGCCTGTTGGAACAGGCGCGGCGCCACTACCTGCAAGGCCTGCGGCTGTCGCCCGATGACGTGGCGATCACGCTCGATTACGTCGGCCTGCTCGTGCAGATGCGGCGCTTTGATGAAGCCGACACCCGGCTGGCCCACGCCACTACACTCGGCCCGGCGACGGCGGGGCTCTGCGCCGCCCGCGGTGCGGTGCTGATCGGCCGCAATCGATTGGATCTGGCGGCCGACGCGCTCAAGGCGGCGCTTCAGCTCGATCCGACGCTGGCCGGCGCGAACCTGATGCTGGCCCAGGTGGCCGTGCGGCAGGATCGCATTCCCGATGCGAAGGCGCACTTGCGAGCCGAACTGCTGCTTCGCCCCGGCGGCGGCCCGCTCTTGCTCGACTTGGCGAACATGCTGGTGGATGTCGACGAACTCCGCCCGGCCGTCGCCTGCCTGCGCCGCCTGACCACCGCCGAGCCGCGCAACGCGAAAGCCTGGCAGAATCTCGCCGTCGCCGAATGCCTGCGCGGCCGCCGCGAACGCGGCATCGCTGCCGGTGTGGAAGCCCTCGCCATCGACCCCGGCAGCGTGGCCGTCCGGCATAACCTGGTGCTGGCGTACCTGGAACTCGGCAATCTGCCCGCCGCCACTGCTCAACTCGCAACGGCATTCAAGCTCAGCCCGCGCGATCGGGCGCTGAAGAAGCTGCAATTGCGCCTGATGTTCACTCGGCCGTGGAAAATCGTCGCCGAGTGCTGGCGTCGGTGCTGGCAGCGGTAGTGTCGCGCTACTCCACCTTCATCACAATCATCGTCAGATCGTCATTCCGGCTGGCCAGGCCGCTGTAGCGGCGGACGTCCCAGAGCAGGTGGTCGGCGATGGCTTGGGCGGTGCCGCCGCCGCTGGCTTTATAGGCTTCCCAGACGCGCTCAGTGCCGTAGGTGTGCTTTTCGAAATTCATCGCGTCCGGCAGGCCGTCGGTATACATCAGGAGGGCGTCGCCGGGCTGCAGATCGACGAAGTTCTGGGAGAACTGGATGTCCGGATCGATGCCCAGCACCGTGTTATCGCTTGGCAGTTCGCTAATGATCCCTTGAC
>JAQGHK010000712.1 GCA_028288875.1 Phycisphaerales bacterium
AAAAAATGTTTTTGAGTCGGGCATTGCTTTGCGGCTGGGCGGCGAGGGATAAAGGTTGCACCATTACACCAGAAGTCTTGGCTAGAGAGCAATGGACGGCGGTGCTCAGAGCACTCACGTCGCACGCCGGGCCGCCATGGTCGCACTCCGATAAAGCGGTGCACAACCCGGCCAATCCACTTCAGTTTCCGGTCCGCTTCAATAATCAACGCGACAGACCTGTATCTTCCGGCGCCAAGCGTCCTCCGCCATCGGAGCTTAATTTACACATATTTTCTGAACGACAAAAGTGGGATTTGCCGGCATTTGACCGGGCGAAGGATGATTGGATGACGTCGAACCTTCTCGCGGGACTCGTTTACCATTGGATCGGCGGTCTTGCCGCGGCCAGTTTCTACATCCCTTACAAGTTGATCCGCCGATGGGCTTGGGAGACCTACTGGCTTGTCAGCGGATTCTTCTCCTGGGTGATCGCGCCCACACTGATGGCGTTACTGCTCGTGCCGGATCTATTCAACATCCTCAGACACGCGCCCGGCCGAAGCGTAGCCTTGGCATTCGGCTGGGGCATGGTCTGGGGCGTCGGTGGATTGACGTTCGGTCTGACCATTCGGTACCTCGGCATCGCTCTCGGCGTTGCCATTGCCTTGGGGCTTTGCACAGCCTGTGGCACGCTGATTCCGCCACTCGCTGACGGCAGCTTCGGCCAGATCGTCCACAGACATTCCGGGCAGGTGATCCTGCTCGGCATCGGCGTATGCCTGGCGGGCATTGTGGTCAACGGCATAGCGGGTGTTTCCAAGGAAAAAGAGCTGAGCGATGCCGACAAGCAAAGCGGCATTGCCGAGTTCCACTTTTGGAAGGGCTTGGGCGTTGCCACCTGCTCCGGTGTGATGAGTGCGGCATTCGCCTACGGGCTTGCTGCAGGAAAACCGGTTGCGGAGATAACCCGCGGTTTCCTTCGGGCACGCGGCGGTTCGGAACTCTGGCAAAACCTTCCCGTCCTCATCCTGGTCACCGCTGGCGGGTTTGTCACCAACTTTGTCTGGTGCGTTTACCTCAACGTAAAGAACCGGTCGGGCCATCAGTATTTGGCGTTCCGTGTGCGGGACACTGCCGAGATCGATACGTCCCTTGCCGTAGCCCAATATGACGCGAGCGAAACGTCCGCCGCGGCCACCGCCGCCGTCCAGGCCGAGCGGCCTGCGGGCGAAAACATTCCGTTGTTGATCAATTACCTCTTCGCGGCTGCCGGCGGAATCGTGTGGTACCTGCAATTCTTTTTCTACAGCATGGGGGAGACACGCATGGGCCACGACTATGCGTTCTCCAGCTGGACGCTCCACATGGCCAGCATCATCATCTTTGGAACGCTATGGGGATTCGTGCTGCAGGAGTGGAAAGGCGCGAGCGCCCGCACCCAAGCGCTCGTTGCCATCGGCATGATAGCACTGATCGGATCGACGCTAATCGTTGGCTATGGCAATTTCCTTAAGTCCAGCGCCGCGCCGGCCGGCGTACAAGAATCACGTGTGGTCGTACGACTTCGTGGCCGCGCGAACGAGCGACGGCCGGCCGCTGCGGATGCTGAACCTGATCGATGAGTTCACGCGCGAGCCGGTTGCCGGGCGTGGACGGGAAGGTGTTTAGCAACAGCCAGAGAAGGCTAACGCATCGTTGCTGGCGTGTCCGCCACATTGCACGGGGGCCGGCAGGAAAAACCGCTACTCTCGAAGGATGAGCCAGCCAGGCACCAGAAAGCGTCACCTTCATCGAGCGGAAACCGTCGACGAACTGACACGTCAGAATGTTGCAACCATCACCGAGATGGAAAACGCCGTCGAGATGGGTCGAAGTTTCGGCGACCGGCTTGCGGATGGTTTTGCTGCTGTCGTCGGCAGTTGGACATTCATTATCGTTCAAAGCGTGCTGCTAACGTTTTGGGTGACCTTGAACGTCGCGAGATTTTGCTTCCATTGGGATCCCTACCCTTTTGTGTTCTTGAACCTCGGACTGTCCTTTCAAGCGGCGTATGCAAGTCCGATCATCATGACGAGCCAGAACTGTCAAGGACGGCTGAGCGACCGTCGTAACCATCTCGATTTGCAGGTTGACTTGCTCGCGGAGCAGGAAAACACGGAGATGTTGCGTCTGTTGCGAGTTACCAGTGAAAAGCTGGGGATCGAAATTCCGCACGAAGCGGCCGTTCGTGCCTTGGAACAAACCACCAAGCCGGCAGAACTGGTCGACCAAATCGACAAGTCGTCTGCCTACAAGCACGCCGCACAACCGAATAATCTTAAAGAGCCCGACGAGCCGAATGCCTAGAATCACGGCCGCGTCATTTTGCGCGGCCAAACGGAAGGAAGGTCATGGACTCGCTCTCGGATCTGCTCGAAGATGAACTGAAGGACATTTTCAACGCGGAGAACCAGCTTACTAAGGCGTTACCGAAGATGGCTAAAAAGGCCGCATAAGCACGGCACAGTGCGTGTGGTAGTGCAGCGGGTCAATTCGCGCGTCGAGGTGACGGTTGCGGATAACGGGGTGGGGATGACGCCGTCGTTTATCGCCCATGCTTTCGAGCGATTCCGTCAGTCGGATTCCCGGGAGACGCAGCAGACGGGAGGTCTTGGGCTTGGCCTGTCGATCGTGAAGAACCTCATCGAGATGCATGGCGGGTCCATCTCCGCCGCAAGCAAGGGCACGGGAAAAGGCTCCACCTTCCTGATCAACCTGCCTGTGGCCGTGGTCCACACGCAGCGTGCTGAAACAGATCGCGTCCATCCCCATGCGACGCTGTCGGACACTCCGTTCGAGGTGCGAGGGATCACCCTGGAGGGCGTCAAAGTAGTCATCGTTGAAGATGAACAAGATTCTCGCGACGTGCTCGAACGTCTTCTGTCGTCGTCGGGCGCGGAAGTAAGCATCGCCACCAGCGCCGCGGAAGCATTGGCCCTTCTGGAACGTGTGAGGCCGCACGTCCTGGTCAGCGACATCGGTTTGCCAGGAGAGGACGGATACGAACTTATCCGCAAAGTCCGCATGCTCGGCGACGGCTTAGGCAACGTGCGGGCTGTCGCCTTGACCGCCTTCGCACGGGCGGAAGACCGAACGAAGGCAATGTTGGCAGGTTTCCAGATGCACCTGGCAAAACCGGTGGACGCACGAGAACTGATCGTGACGGTGGCGACCTTGGCGATGAAATGACGCTGTAGGCCCAACGGATTCGCCGAGGGAGCGCGAACCCCACACTGGTACCGCGGCGACGGCGGCCCTAGGGGTCCAGCAGGGCCGAACGGGTGCAGACGTTCTTGAAAAGTTCGGCAGGCCGCGACAGCTAACTTCTATGGGTCCAGCGATTCACCACGGCGACGACGTCCGAGACCTCGTAGCGCCCCTTTAGCAGGGTGCCGTCAGCACCGTGCTCCACCGCCAGCGAGTTCAGTTCGTAGGCATCGAGCGCGGAATGGAAGACGACCGGCAAGCCTTTATTGCTGGGATCGTTCCTAATTAGTCTGAGAACGTCCGGACCAGAAAGTCCCGGCATGGAAATGTCCAGGAATACTACCCCAGGTCGTTTGTCGCCGAGCACGGACAGCGCCTCGATGCCGCTGTGCACACATTCCGCAGTGAACTTCCGCGCCTGCAGAATCCTGAGCATAAGTGCGCACGTTTCGATGTCGTCGTCGACCAGCAGCACGTCTACATCGCAGTGAAATGAAGGCATCCTGCCCTATGTATCGGAATATGAACGATGGATGAATGGTAAATAGTTATTCATCTCGGTCTAGGCCGACAGGGTGGCAGCCGACCGAGCCGTGTTGGTGAGTGGAGGGCATTTAGCCGAGTGAAACCAGCGTCTTGAGCAGCTCGCCGATGGTGTCCATGTTCGCCCGGCTGGACGCCTTGGCGACATCCGCGGCTGCCATCGCCGTGCCGCCCGCCGCTAGCACGGTCCGTACTGCCTTGGCCTGTTCCACCAGCGACTTCGGCCAGGGGATCTTCGCCGCCTTCTTCGGCCTCGCCGGCTTTTCCCCCTTGGCCGCTTTGCCGGCTTTGGCGGTCTTGCCGGCGATCAGGTCGAGCTGCCTCACAGTCTGGCGGTTCTGAAACTCTGGGCGAAGCCAGCGGATAATCCCGCGCTTCTCTTCCTCGGCCCGCTCGTGATTCAGCGTCACCAGCCGCTCCAGAATCTGCTCGTCCGTCAAATCCACCGGCCACCCGTACGCCGCAAACACCGCCGCATCTAACTCTTCGTGGATCTGCTTGAGCACAGACACCAAGCCCTGCTCGTGGACTTTCCTGTCCTTGTCAGTCAGTGATTCCCCCGCGCGGAGCTTCTCAAGGACGTTGTACATGTCAGTGA
>JAQGHK010000010.1 GCA_028288875.1 Phycisphaerales bacterium
CGGCGTACACCGTCGTCGCGGTCTTCGGCCTTCTCATCCTCGTGCTGATGATCAAGCCCAGCGGCCTGTTCGGCAGTACCGTGCAGGAGAAGGTCTGATGCCCCTCCTCATGCCCCGCTGGGTCGCCCCGATTCTGATCGTCGCCTTCGCCGTCGGCCTGCAATGGGTAGCCCGGCCGTTACTTGGCCAATACGCCGAGCGCGTCGCCATGGACGCCGGCATCGCCGTCGTGCTGGCCGTCTCGCTCAACATCGTCAACGGCTACACCGGCCAGTTCTCCATCGGCCATGCCGCGTTCTTCGCGATCGGCGCGTACACCGCCGGCGCGGTGACGTACTACGCATCACTGCTGATCTGGAACAGCCCTGTGGCAATGGGCCTGTGGAGCAGCCAATCGGTGATCTTCATCGCCGCCACCATCCTCGGCGGCCTTGTCGCCGCGGCCGCCGGCTGGCTGATCGGCCTGCCCTCCCTGCGGTTGCGCGGCGATTATCTCGCCATTGTCACACTCGGCTTCGGCGAAATCCTCCGCGTGCTGCTTCAGCAAACGAACAAGCAGCTTTACACCCGCGAAGAGCTGCACGCTGCGAAGTTGGGCGAGCTGATCCCCCCGCCCATCGGCGGCTCGCTCGGCTTCATCAATGTGCCGAAAGTCGCGAACCTTTTCTGGGTCGGCCTGTTCGTCGGCATCACGCTGCTGGTCGCGTGGCGACTCAAGAAATCCACCTTCGGCCGATCGATGATCGCCATTCGCGAGAACGAAATTGCCGCCGAAAGCATGGGCGTGAATGTCACGCGCCTGAAAGTCTGGGCCTTCGTCTTCGCCGCGTTCTTCGCGGGCGTGGCGGGCAGCTTGTACGCCCACGAAGTGCAATTGACGCCGCAGGACGCCGGCTTCTTGCGGTCGTTTGATGTCGTCATCATGGTCGTCCTCGGTGGCCTCGGCTCGATCACCGGCGCGACATTGGCCGCCGCCCTTGTGACCGTCGCCGGCGAATGGCTGCGCGAGCCTACGCACGTGTGGCACCTGTTCGGGCTGATCGCGATCATTCGCATCCTCTTCTGGCCGACAGGTCGACTGAAAGCCGCGATCTGGTGGGCTGGCCTCATCGCGCTCGTCGAAGGTGTGCGATCGCTGGCGATTCACTATCAAGTCGACCTTGGCGAATATCGCATGATCGTGTTCGCCCTCGTGCTGATCCTCACGATGATCCTCCGCCCCGGCGGCCTGATGGGCACGCACGAAATCACCGACGCGCTGCGCCTGCGCAACCCTAAACGCGCACCAACGGGTGGAGCCGCGGCCGGCGAACCCACAGAGGTGCCCGCGTGACGCCGCTGCTGAACGTCAACAACATCGGCATCGCCTTCGGCGGCCTGCGCGCCGTCGATGGCCTTTCGCTCCAACTTGAGCCCGGCGATCTGCAAGGCCTCATCGGCCCGAACGGCGCGGGCAAAACCACCTGCTTCAACCTGCTCACCGGCGTCTACCGCCCCGATACCGGCGACGTGCGCCTCAGCGGCGAATGCCTGCTCGGCCTGCGCGCGCATCAAATCACCCGCGCCGGCCTCGCGCGCACCTTCCAGAACGTGCGGCTGTTCCCGCATCTGAGCGTCGTCGATAACCTCAAAGTCGCCTGCCACCTTCGCACCGGCCAAACCCTGGCCGGTGCGATTTTTCGTTCGGCCTTCTCGCGGCGCGAAGAACAGTCCATCGACCACAAGTGCCGTGACCTGCTCGATCGCTTCGGCCTGCTCGCACGCGCCGATGAAGCCGCCTCCGGCTTGGCGTACGGCGACCAGCGCCGCCTCGAAATCGCCCGAGCCCTGGCGACCGACCCCAAAATCCTCCTGCTCGACGAGCCCGCGGCCGGCATGAATCCGCAGGAAAAAGTCGAGCTCAAATCGCTCATCGCCAAAGTGCTGGCTGACTTCCCTGTGGCGATCCTGCTGATCGAACACGACATGGACGTGGTGATGGGCCTCTGCCGCCAGATCACCGTCGTCGACCACGGCTGCGTGATCGCCACCGGCGCACCGGCCGAGATTCAGCGCGACCCGAAAGTGATTGAAGCGTACCTCGGGGTGCCGGAGGAAACGTCGGCATGAGCGACGCCCTGCTCGACATCGTCGACCTCAACGTCCACTACGGCGCGATCCACGCGCTGCAGGGGGTCAGCCTGCGCGTGCCGGCCGGGAAGATCGTGACGCTGATCGGCTCCAACGGCGCGGGCAAGACCACCACACTCCGCACCATCAGCGGCCTGCTCCGACCGAGCGCCGGCACCATCAGCTTCGACGGCCAACCGATCCATCGGCTCGCCGCGCATTCCATTGTCGAACGCGGCGTCGTGCAATCGCCTGAAGGCCGCGGCGTGTTTGCCAATCTCACGGTGGATGAAAACCTTAAGCTCGGCGCCTACACCCGCCGCGACAAGGCCGCCGTACGGAAGGATTACACACACGCGCTGGATCTGTTCCCGCGCCTGCGCGAGCGCCTCACGCAAGCCGCCGGCACGCTCAGCGGCGGCGAGCAGCAAATGCTCGCCATCGCCCGCGCCCTGCTCGCCCGCCCGCGCCTGCTGCTGCTGGACGAACCGTCCCTCGGCCTCGCCCCGCAAATCGTGGCCGTGATCTTCGGCATCATCCGCACCATCAACGCCGACGGCACCACTATCCTGCTCGTCGAACAAAACGCCCACATGGCCCTCGGCGTCGCCGACGAAGCCTACGTTCTCCAAACCGGCCGCATCCTCCGCCACGGCCCGGCGAAAGAATTGCTGAACGACCCGCAGGTGCGCGCGGCCTACCTCGGCGGTTGATTCACGCTCTCCGCGGTCGCAGCAGGCGACCGATCACACGGCCAAAAATATTCCAAATCGCCTGTTTTTTGGCCGACACGGCGCAAAGGCCCCGGTAAACTGCATCATTGGGAAACTGCGCCAGCGGTTTAACCCGATCGCCGCTGCCGCCCCCGCTGGGGCGACCTCGCGAGCGCGACACACCGCGACCGGTTCCTGGACGGAAGCCCTCGATCGCGGAACAAAATCGCCCGCGCGGCGATCCGATCCGTGGCTTTTGCCGTGCTCGCGGGACTTCAAATCCCGCCCTGTTCTCGGTCAAGAGGATTCGACGCATGCCCGATTCGATCGCCCACTTCCGCAGCTCTCAGCCGTTCGCTTTCGACGTCGCATGGCCTAAGTCCTATGGCGGACTGGGTAATCTGGCGCGCGTTGGCGCACGTGATTTATTGGCCGATGCATTGGCCGGCCCTGCACTTGCGCCGCGCTGCGCGATTGTAAATAGAGCAATCAAAATCGCGATCGAAACATCGACTTACGTTCGCTCTTATTTCATCCGCAGAAGTTCGGCATACGGATTATTCCCCGGCGTCACCGGCCTCACCGTCAGTTTCTTGATGATCGGCGGACTCATCGGACGATCGTTTGCGCCGGTGGGCGTGGCGGCGAGTTTGGTCATGGTGTCGTCGCCATCCGTGACCTGGCCGAAGACGGTGTACTTGCCGTCGAGGGCTTTGGTGCGACTGTAGTCAAGGCAGATGAAAAATTGGCTGCTGGCGCTGTTGGCCCATTCGTAGCGTGGCGGGTTGCCGCCGCGTTCTTCGGGGTCGCCT
>JAQGHK010000025.1 GCA_028288875.1 Phycisphaerales bacterium
TCGATCTCGAAACCGGCGTCAGCGCCTGGACGCTGGACGAAAACGACCAGGCCGCCATCCACGCCGACCCGCGGTACGCCGCCCTCGTCGCCACCGGCCACTTCCCCGCCGACTGTCGCAACATGAGCGAGGCCAATCGCATGTTGTTCAACTACGGCTGCGCGCTGCTGGTCGACGATGCGATCAAGCGCGCGCTCATCACGCCGCTGTACACGCGGTATGCCGGAGTCGGCTGGTGCAATTTCGCAGACGCCCCCTGCACCAAGGCCGACGCCCCCTTCGCCCCCGACCCGAACGGCCACGCCCAATACTCGTCGCCGTCGTCCGCCACGCACTACGCGCCATCGCTATACGGGCACGTCGGCAACCTCGGCTTTGACGCGCGCTTCAAGCAGCCATGGTATTGCCTCGCCTGGTCGACCAACATCGCCAAGGCCGTCTACCGCGCTAAGCCGAACGCCAAGCTGATGCCCTGGCTCGCGCCGCGTGTGACGTCCAACGTCTTCGACGCGGCCCATTGGGAAGAAAACATATTCCACGCCTGCTGCCTTGCCGGACCCGGGTTGCTGTACTTCAACGACGATGATCCTTCCGCCCTGTCAAACTGGCGCTTCGATAACGCCCTTTCGCAGTACGTCGGCCAGACGCGCGGAAAGATCTGGTCGCAGACGCTGGTGACCGATTTGACGATATTCGACAACGCGACATACGTGCTCAGCGCGGCGAAGCTGGCCGACGGGTCGGTCGTTGGCCGTGTGACGTTCAAGCCGGGCGTGAACAGCGCGACGTTCACGATCGCGAGCAAAAAATATACGGTCAATCGTGCGGGCAACGGCGTCGGCGCATGGTTCCATTCCTGACAGAAGGTCGGCCTGCTTGATGAACCGCAGCCGCCGTCGCTCGGTAACGGATGCGGCGAGTCCCGCATGATCGACGCGGCCGTCAATCAATCACGGCTCGTCGCTGTTCATCCTCACCGTTCACCCGCGCGCTTCATCCGCCGAGCGCGGCTTTGGCAACCTCTCGGGCGCGGTCTAGGGCAGCCGCCAGCTTCGTCGGGTCTTTGCCGCCGGCCTGGGCCATCTTCGGGCTGCCGCCGCCGCCGCCGCCGGCGATCTTGGCGGTCTCGCGGACCCAGTCGCCGGACTTGAGGCCCCTGGCGATCAGGTCGTCACTGACGGCCGCGACGAAGCTCACCTTCGCCTCGCCGGCCGAGGCGAGCATGATGCCATAGCTCGGGGTTTTCTTGCGGATCGAATCGATCGCGCCGCGGAGTTGGTCGTCGGTCGCGCCGGCAACTTCGCCGACGACGATCTTCCCGCCGCCGAGATCGATGGCGGATTCCAACAGCGCCGCAGCGGTCGCGGCGATATCCACGCTCACGCCCGCGCCGGCGGCTTTGGCGGCTTTCTCAGCGGCCTTCGCGCGGGCCTGCAGCGCCACCACTTTCGCCTGCACGCGGCGCTTGGCCGAGAGCGGGAGCGTGGCGTCTTTCAGCACGGCGGTGATCTGCACAATGGCGGCGGGCACGTCGGCATCCGGCGCGGCGTCGGCCTTTGAAACGATCGCGGCGATGCGATCGGCCTCAGCCCAGGCGGCGGCGGCCTTCTCGCCGGTCAGGGCGACCACACGGCGGACACCCTTGCTGACTGATTCTTCCGCGACTACGGCGAACCGGCCGATGACGTCGGTGCTGGGTACGTGCGTGCCGCCGCAGAATTCGATCGAATAGTTCGGCCACTTCTCGTTGGCCGGGTCAACCAGCAGGTCTTGAACTGGTACGCCGACACTGACGACGCGGACGATTGGCGGATACTTCTCGCCGAACACCGCGCGAAGGCCGTTAATCTTCAGCGCCTTTTCCTGCGGTACTTCTTCGGTGTACACGGTGAGGTTGTTGGCGGCGGCCACGTCACGCTCGATCGCGTCGAGTTCATTCTCGGCCAGCGATTTGCCGTGCGAGAAGTCGAAGCGCAGCTTGTCAGCGTCGACCAGCGAGCCCTTCTGTTGCACCCCGTCGCCGAGGTGCTTTTTCAGCGACAGGTTCAGCAGGTGCGTGGCCGTGTGGTTGCTCTGGATGCGGTCGCGATGGCCGGCCACCGTGGCGGTGACGGTGTCGCCGACGGTCAGCGTGCCACTGGTGATTCGGCCGATGTGCAGCACATAGCCGCCGACGTTGTGAGTGTCGAAAATATCGAAGATCGCGTCGCTGCCGGACAGCGAACCGGTGTCGCCGACCTGGCCGCCCATTTCGGCGTAGAAGCTGGTTTTGTCGAGCATGAGCGCCACGTCCACGCATGGCGGCACTTCGTTGACGAGCTCATCGCCCCGCCACACGGCGACGATTTTGGCGGTCGTTGGCTTGCCGGCGTACTTGGCCGAGTCGTCCGTCCGCGGCACGCCATTGGCCTCAAGCTCGGCCAGCGTGTCGGGCGGCAGGTCGTAGATGATGTCGTCGCCAGTCTTGCCGCCGGCGCGGGCCTTGGCGCGGGCTTCTTCCATCAGGACTTGGTAACCATCGATGTCTACGCTCATGCCGCGCTCCGCGGCCATGACCTGCGTTAAGTCGATAGAGAATCCGTAGGTGTCGTGCAGTTGAAACGCCGTTTCGGCACCAAGTTGGGGCGAGGATTTGCATTGTTCGAGAACGAATCCGCCGTACTCCGCCGGAACATTCACAATGACTTTATTCCCCGACTTATCAAGAAACCCGATGATTCCAAAGAACGGTTCTGGCGATGGTCCCGATGTGTGCAGAATCGTTGTTTCAAGCTTCCAATCCCGATCGTTGGCGATCTGTTTACCAATGGCACGAAGGGCTTCCCCGTCGAAGCGAATCACTCCGTTCATCCAGGTCCGACCGAAACTGACCTCTTCATCTCTGATGATTTCAGCAACGCGCGCCGGATCTTTCTTCAGTTCGGGGAACGCCTCGCCCATACTTTGAACTACCACATCGACCAAACGAAATAGAAACGGCTCTTGCAGCCCTAGCGATTGACGACCAAATCGGACCGCACGTCGCAAAATCCGTCGAAGCACATAGCCGCGCTTTTCATTGCTC
>JAQGHK010000032.1 GCA_028288875.1 Phycisphaerales bacterium
CCAAACGGTGGCTGCAGCGGGGCGTGCTCGGTGTCATCCTCTGGCTGCCGGTCGAAATCCTGCACTGGACGATGACCCGCCATCATGCGGGCCAGATCATGTGGGTCGACTGGCTGGCGCTGGCGGCCAGCACGCTGGCGATCGTCCTGATCGGCGGAGCGTTCTACAGCAGCGCCTTCGCCGCCGCCCGCCGCCGCACCAGCAACATGGACACGCTGATCTCGCTGGGCGCGACCGTTGCTTACGGCTATAGCCTGGTAGCGCTCATCGGCCACCTTGCAGGCATGTGGCCCGCACCGGCGGCACTCTACTTCAACGAAGCCACCGCGCTGCTCGCCCTAATCAGTGTCGGCCACTGGCTGGAGGCCCGCGCCCGCACTCACGCCGGCAGCGCGATTCGCGATCTGATGCACCTCGCCCCAGCGACGGCATGGCGCGTCCCTGCTCCGGAATCATCGACGCAATCCGCCGCCCCAACACGCAAACGCATCGCACTCTCGCTTGCGCCATCGCCTGAGGCGAACCCGCCAGCGATTGCCCAAGCCGCCACCGCGCCGACCGAAGTCCCCGTCGCAACGCTTGCCGTCGGCGACCACGTCCTCGTCCGCCCGGGCGACCGTGTGCCGATCGACGGCATCGTCGCCAGCGGCGTCAGCAGCGTTGACGAATCAATGCTCACCGGCGAGCCGATCCCCGTCCGCCGCGCGGCCGGCGATTCGGTCACGGGCGGCACGGTGAATATCGACGGCGCGCTGACCGTCCGTGTCACCCGCGTCGGCAGCGCCACGGCCCTCGCACAAATCGTAAAGCTCGTCGAAACCGCTCAAAACTCCCGCCCGCCGGTGCAGAAGCTCGCCGACCAAGTGGCCGCCGTCTTCGTGCCGAGCGTGCTGGCGATCGCCGCCCTGACGGCCCTCGGCTGGTTCATCTACGGCCACGCCGCGAACCTACCCAGCGGTGTGATGTGGGCGAAGCTCGCCCAAGCCGTCTGCGGCGTGCTGATCGTCGCCTGCCCGTGCGCGCTGGGCTTAGCCGTGCCAGCGGCGCTGATGGTCGGCACCGGCCGTGGGAGCAAGCTTGGCATCCTATTTCGCGATATCACCGCGTTGCAGACGGCGGAGAAGATTGGGACCGTGGTGCTCGACAAAACCGGCACCATCACTGCGGGTCGACCGGCGGTGACGAACGTCCTCTTGGCGGCCGGCACGTCGCGCGGTGAACTACTGCGCATCGCCGCATCGGCGGAGCGAAACAGCACGCATCCATTGGCGAAAGCAATTGTTGATCTCGCGGCGGCAGAGAACGCGAACGCCATCGAGCCGTCTTTGTTCCGCAACGAGCCGGGTTCCGGCGTTTATGCAACCGTCGATGGCGAGGACTTTGTCGTTGGCAGTCGCGATCTGTTGACCGCGGCCGGGATCGCGGTCGAGAATACCGCCCAGTCTGGCACTTCGGTCTTCGTCGGCCGCGTGAGCGACCATACTTTCCTCGGTCGAATCGAATTGGCTGACGCTGTAAAGGCCGACAGCCGTGCTGCCATTGCGTCGTTGCACGAAATGGGCCTAGAGACGGTGCTGCTGACCGGCGACAACGCCGCCGCGGGCAAAGCGGTCGCCGGGCAGGTGGGCATCGACTGCGTGGAAGCTGGCGTGCGCCCGGCCGGCAAGGCCGAAGTCGTCACGCGGCTCCGCGCCGCCGCCCGCGCCCGGACCGGCAACTTCGGTCCCGGTCCGGGCGTCGCTATGGTCGGTGACGGCATCAACGACGCCCCGGCATTGGCCGAGGCGGACTTGGGCATCGCCATCGGCACCGGCAGCGATATCGCCAAAGAGGCCGGTGACATCGTCCTCGTCGGGGGTAGCCTCAGCGGTGTGCCGACGGCGATCGCACTGTCCAAAGCGACCATGCGGACGATCCGCCAGAACCTGTTCTTCGCGTTCGCCTACAACGTCATCGCGATCCCACTGGCCGCGTGCGGGCTGCTCAGTCCGATCGTTTGTGCGGCTGCCATGGCGCTCAGCGACGTTACGGTCATCGGCAATGCGCTGCTGCTCCGCCGGAAGCGGCTGTAGCACGGCCCGGCCTACGGCATGGTTGCCGGATGCGGCGTGACCGATTCGTTGCTGGCTGGCGTCGTGGCGGGTGACGCCATCGGCTGTGAGGTTGCTACCGCTGGCGTTTGGAAGAGCTTTAACGAGGTCTGCACGGTTTTGCTCACGCCCCACAGGGCGGGAATCGTCACAACGGCCCAGACGATCACGAGGAGCACCGGCGACTTGGCAACTGGTTGTCGTTGGTCATTCATGACGCGTCTCCGGCCTTAGCGGGAAAGAATCGATCGGCCACCGGCCGCACGAGCACGTTGGCCACCAGCCCGACGCACAGCAGGCCGGCCATCAGGTACAGCACGGTGGGGTAAGCGCGAACATCAACGACTTTGTCGTGCGTGTAGTAAGCGCGAATGTAATTCACCAGCGCCGGCCCGAGCACGCCGGCGACGGACCATGCGGTCAGCAGGCGACCGTGAATGGCGCTGACATTGGCCGGCCCGAACATGTCACGCAGGTAGGCAGGGATGGTGGCAAAGCCGCCGCCGTACTTGCTCAGCAGGTCGCACGCGGTGTTGACGAACAGCGGCAGACTGTTCAGATGTTCCTTATCCGTACTCGGCTGATACACGTAGCCGGCGATGCCGATCAGGAAGAAGCAGAAATACGTCGCCTTACGGCCGATCTTGTCGGACAAGCTGCTCCAGCCGAAACGGCCGACCATGTTGAACAGGCTAAGCAATCCGACAAACCCGCCGCCTGCCGCCGCGGCCGCCGCCGTCGTGCTTCCGAGACGGCCCTTGAACAGTTCCTGAATCATCGGCGAGGCCTGCTCAAGAATCCCAATGCCGGCGGTGACGTTCGTGCAAAGGATGATCCACAGCAGCCAGAACTGTGGCGTTTTGATGGCGGTCGTCGCGTCGAGGCTTTTGGAACTGATCATGCCGTGCGACTGCGTGGGCGGCGTGTAGCCGGCCGGCAGCCAGCCTTTCGGAGGTACACGAATCAGAAACGCGCCGAACAGAATGAAGATACCGTAGATGAGGCCGAGAACGAGGAACGTCGGTGCGACACCGGGGTCGGTACCATGGGCGAAGGTCGCCATCAGAAGGTTGGACAGTGGCGCCGCGACCATCGCACCGCCGCCGAAACCCATGATGGCCATGCCGGTCGCAAGGCCGGGGCGATCGGCGAACCATTTAATGAGCGTCGACACCGGCGAGATGTAGCCAAGGCCAAGCCCGATGCCGCCGATGACGCCGGAGCCAAGCCACAGCAGCCAGAGCTGATGGGTGTAGACGCCGATCGCGCCCAGGAAGAGACCGCCGCACCAGCACAGAGCGGACACAAAGCCCGCCT
>JAQGHK010000037.1 GCA_028288875.1 Phycisphaerales bacterium
CGGAAATCGACGCTCGCACCTTTAAACGGGCTGCGATGCAGCCCGCCACTGGGGCCGAGCGCGGTGCGCCGCGCGCCGGGCACGAGCCGGCCGAGCGCTTCAACGAGGCCGGGATCAAGCAGGCGGCCGATCATGATCGCCCCGCCACGTGAAGTGCCCATGCCGCCGCGCCGGCGGCGGCGATGAAGACCAGGCCCATCGCCGCGGCCAATGTCGGCAGGTGCAGGCGGGCCGCGGATTCTTCGACCGCGACGCCGGGATCATCCGGATCAAGCCGCACGAGCGCGTCCATGTCAGCAACCGGATCGTCGTACAGGAGCGGGCTGGGGTCGATGAGCGTCAGCCGACCGGTATCGCTGATGATGAAATTGCCGGGCCCGATCGCGCCATGCACCAGGCCGGTGCGGTGAAATGCTTCCACCAGTCGCCGCGCCTCGGCCAGATACGGCCGGCGCTCGGCGAAGGTGAGTTCGTCCATCGACCGGCCGGGGACGAACTCGCTGACGACCACCACGCCCACTTCGCACCGCTGCACGCCGATGAGATTGGCCAGGCCGCTCATCGGCGCTTCGCGCAGGCGCGTCAGGCGCAGCGCGATGGCCGGGTGAAGGCGGCCGGAACGGATGCAGTCCTCCGGGATTTTTTTCAGCACGACGCGCCGGCCCGCGCCATCGCGCGCCCGCCACGTGACGCCAGGCTGCAGCACCCCTCGAATGATCAGTTGCTCCGCGCCATCGGCCATGCACCGCTGATTGTAACCGAACGCCGGCGTTGATTGCCGCTGCAGATCGCGCCCGAATTGCCCCGCTGCGGCGGGTCTGGTAGTTTGGCCGCGTCACATTTTTCGATCCGCTTTTCGGGACAGGGAGGTTCCAGTGCGGCTGCATCCGCTCCTGCAACACGCCGTGCCCGCCGCCGACCTGTCGGCGCTCCTGGCGACGTTGCCGGATGTTGAAATTTCCGATGTTCAAGACGATTCCCGCGCCGTCCAGGCCGGCAGCCTGTTCATCGCCCGCCCGGGCGTGGCAGCGGACGGCGCACGCTTCGCGCAGGACGCGGTGGCCCGCGGGGCTGTCGCTATCGTGACGCAGTCTTTGATTGACGGGATCGCCGTTCCGCAGTGCGTCGTGCCGGATGCCGCCGCCACGGTCTCGCCGCTGGCCAACGCGTTCTACGGCGACCCGTCCAAATCGATCAAACTCCTCGGCGTCACCGGAACCAACGGCAAGACGACCACGGCCTACCTCATCCGCCATGTGCTCAACGCGATCGACAAGCGCTGCGGCATGATCGGCACCGTCGAAATCGACGACGGCAAGACGAAAACGGAAGCCGCGATGACCACGCCCGACGCGGTCACGGTGGCCGGCCTGCTGGCGGCGATGCGCGATAACGGCTGCGCCGCCTGTGCGATGGAAGTCAGCAGCCACGCGCTGCACCAGGGCCGGGTGAGCGGCGTGCAGTTCGCCGGGGCGGGATTCACGAATCTCACCGGCGATCACCTGGATTATCACAAAACGACCGAAGCCTACGCCGACGCGAAGGCGAAGTTGTTCGAACAGCTCGCCCCCGGCGCGGTGGCGGCGATCAATCGCGATTCGGACGCGTTCGATCGCATGACTCGCAACACCGCCGGCCGCGTCGTTTCGTTCGGCATGGCCGCCAACGCGGATTACCGCGCGACAGATTTCGTCGTTACCGCGCAAGGCACGAAATTCGTGCTGACGACGCCAGATGGGAAAGCCGATGTCAGCCTCAAACTCGTCGGCCGGCACAATATCGAAAACGCGCTTTGCACGATCACGCTCTGCTGCGAAGTCTTCGGCCTGAGCGTGCAGCCGGTCGTGAACACGTTGCAGACCGCGACCGGAGCCCCGGGACGGCTGCAATCGGTCGAGACTGGCCAGCCGTTTGCAGTCCTCGTCGATTACGCCCACACCGACGACGCCCTGCGAAACGTCCTGTCGGCCATGCGGCCGATCACGCGGGGCAAGCTGCGCGTCGTCTTCGGCTGCGGCGGGGATCGCGATCGCACCAAGCGGCCGCGCATGGCGAAGATCGCCGAGCAATTGGCCGACGAGATATATGTCACCAGCGACAATCCACGCACGGAAAATCCGCAGGCGATTCTTGAGGAAGTCTGCACCGGCTTCGGTGCGAACAGCGGCAAACGCGTGAGCGTCGAGGCCGATCGCCGGCTGGCCATCGAGCGGGCGATCGGTGATGCGGGGCCGGGCGATGTGGTGCTGATCGCCGGCAAGGGCCACGAGAATTATCAGATCATCGGGCAGACGAAATACCATTTTGATGATGTGGAAGAAGCCGCCCGCGCGCTGACGGCGGTGCGCGTATGACACCGCTGACCGCTAACGAAATCGCCGAAGCCGCGGGCGGCGAAGTTGTCGCCGGCGACGGCTCGGCCGTGGTGGATCGCGTTAGCACGGATTCGCGAACGGCCTCGGGCGGGTGCGTGTTTGTTGCGCTGCGTGGCGACAATTTCGATGGGCATGACTATCTGAAGGAAGTGAGCGCCAAGGGCGTCAGCGTCGTGATTGTGCACGGCGACGTGTCGCAGCAGAGCCGCGACGCTCTCTCGGCGTCGGCGTCGGTTGCGGTCGTGCGTGTTGCGGATACACGCCGCGCGCTGGGGAAACTCGCACAAGTCGTGCGCCGGTCGATCACGCGGCCGAAGGTGATCGCCATCGCAGGCAGCAACGGGAAGACCAGCACGAAGAACGCTCTGCACGCCGTGCTGTCGCAATCGCTGCGCGGTACGGCGTCGCCGAAGAGCTTCAACAATGACATCGGCGTGCCGGCCACACTGTTTCCGGTATCGGCCGAGGATGATTACGTCATTCTGGAGATTGGCACGAACCACCCGGGCGAGGTGGAACACCTTTCGCGCATGAGCGAGCCCGACGTGGCCGTTATCACCAGCATCGGCGAAGAGCATCTGGAATTTTTCGGCACGCTGGATGCCGTGCGTAAAGAAAACGCCGCCATCGCTACTGGTCTGCGGCCGGGCGGGCTCCTCGTGACGTGTGATGATGCCGGCCTTGCCGCTGTACTCGATCATTCAGGGCCGCGAATCACTTTCGCTGCGGCGGAAAACGTCCGCGTCACGCTCGACGGCACTTCGTTCGATTACGACGGCACGCGCTTCACCCTGCCGGCCATCGGGGCTCACTTCGCCACCAACGCGCTGGCCATCATCGCCGTTGCCCGGCACCTGGGTTTGAGCGATGCGCAGATTCAAAACGGCCTCGCCACCGCCGACGCGTCGGACATGCGAATGCAGCGGCGGGATCTCGGCGGTATCACGCTCTTGAACGACGCCTACAACGCCAATCCCACATCCATGCGGGCCGCCCTCGACACGCTTCGCCAAGTCGAATGGCCTGGCCGGCGGGTGGTGGTGCTGGCGGACATGAAAGAACTCGGCGACCACTCGCCCGCCGCCCATGCGGCGATGGCCGATGCGGTCAACGCGTTGCGGCCCGATGCGGCATTCGCCGTCGGCCCGACGTGGGAAGCGCCGTCGCACGCGATCGAAGGCTGCCGATGGTTCGCCGACTCTGAAACGGCCGCTGGCGTCATTGCCGAATCCGTGCGCGATGGCGACCTCGTGCTCCTGAAAGGATCCCGCTCGATGAAACTGGAACGCGTCGCCGACGCCATCGCCGCTCAGCACCCAGGTCGGCCGGCCTGATGTTTTACGTCCTCACGCAATATTTCGAGGGGGGCCTGGAGCGCACGCCGTTCGGGTTCCTTCGCGTCTTTCACCTGTTCACCACGTTTCAGGCCACGTGCGCGGTGATGCTGAGCTTTCTGGTCACGGTGGTGCTCGCGCCGCGCGTGATCGCATGGCTGCGCAAGCAACGCATCGGCGACAATCCGAACTTTGACGAAGCCACGATGAACGCCCTCATGCACACGAAAAAAGGTGTGCCGACCATGGGCGGGCTGCTGATCATCGGGGCCATCGTCGGGGCCGTGTTCCTGCTGGCGGACCTGCGGAATTTTTACGTGCAGATGGCGCTGGTGTGCGTCGTCTGGCTGGGTGCAGTCGGGGCCGTGGATGATTGGTTGAAGCTGACTGCCATCCGCCGGCAGACCGGGTCGCGGCAGGGATTATCCGGCAAGGAAAAGCTGCTATTCCAAGTCGGTCTTGCAGTGATTCTCTGCTGGTTTACCTGGAATTACGGCCAAAATCTGCCGGAAGCGCGCGGGTTGTTCGTGCCGTTCAAGCAGACGCCGCTGTTCAGCTTTTCATTCGTCACCTACGTAATTTTCGGCACGCTGGTCATCGTCGGCGCGAGCAATTCAGTGAATCTGACGGACGGCCTCGATGGCCTCGCCGCAGGTTGCATGACGCTAACGGCGTTTTCATTTCTCGTCCTCGCGCTCATCATCGGCGACCCGAAACTGAGTCAGGCGCTGCTGTTCCACCACGTCGCCGCCGCCGGGCAGATGGCCGTGGTGGCCGGGGCGATTCTTGGGGCTTGCATGGGCTTCCTCTGGTTCAACTGCAACCCGGCCAAGGTCTTTATGGGCGACACCGGTTCGCTCGCGCTCGGCGGCCTGATCGGCTATGTGGCGATTGTCATTCGTCAGGAAATCATGCTTCTGATGATCGGCGGCATCTTCGCCGCCGAGGCGGTGAGCGTCATGATTCAGGTCTATTACTTCAAGTACACCCGCATCCGCTTCGGCGAAGGCCGGCGCGTGTTCCTGATGGCCCCGCTGCACCACCACTTTCAGAAAAAAGGATGGACGGAAACGCAGGTGGTGGTGCGATTCTGGCTGATCAGCGCAATGCTGACGGCTTTGGCGCTGGCGACGATCAAGCTGCGGTGAAAAATCCGAAAGACGAAGAGTTGTCACCACGGAGCGCACGGAGACCACGGAGAAAGGCAATGATTTGTTTTTCTTTCTCTCCGTGTCCTCCGTGGTTTGATTCTTCCGAATTCGCCTCCCTGCTTGATTCGGATTTCCGGTTTCGTCATTCTTGTTTCTATGGCCACCGTTCACAGCATCAACGTCTCCCCCACCGGCGGCGTGCCGAAGCGGCCGGTGATGTTTGCCCGCATTCATGCGGAAGGCGTCGACGGCGATAAGCAGAACAACCTCAAATACCACGGCGGCCCGATGCGGGCGGTCTGTTTGTATTCGCTGGATCGGATTCAGGCGCTCAATGACGAAGGCCATCCGATCACGCCGGGCAGCATCGGTGAAAACATCACCATCAGCGGCCTGGATTGGGATGACGTCGTCCCCGGCGTGCGGCTGACGATTGGCGACGTCGAACTGGAAATGACGGAGTACACGGTGCCTTGCTCCAAGATCGCTGAGAGCTTCTTCCGCGCCGACATTCTGCGCGTCGCGCAGCCGGCCAATCCGGGTTGGTCGCGCGTGTATACGAAGGTGCTGAAGGAAGGCACGATCCACGTGGGCGATGTAGTGACGCTTCACCCTGCGGCCTCGCAGATCGGCGAGAAGCGGTAGCGTCTTCGTAGGGGCGACATACATGTCGCCCGTGAACGTGATCGGCCCTCGCGGGCGACATGTA
>JAQGHK010000055.1 GCA_028288875.1 Phycisphaerales bacterium
AAACTTCCGGACGGCAGAAAGATCCGACTTCACGGCGAAATCTGCCCGTTCTGCCGCAAAGTCATGTCCGACCTGATGGACATGTATGACGGCGACTGGAAGAAGACGATGGAGCATGTGAAGGTCAAACGGCTCATCCTCTCCGAGAAGGATCGCAAGGGCATCGGCACGTTTCAGCCGAAGGACGAGAAGAATCAAGACTCGACCGAACTCACCGGCGACATCACTTATCGAAAAATCGCCGAATTCGGCAGCGATTCCGATCCGCGCGCCTTCACCTTCGACGGCGAATTGAACATCGCCAACCGCGGCATCGTCGAGTTCATCGAAGTGCTGAAGCTCGATGTCGCGTTCCTGTATGACCTGCTTGGCGCCAGCCAGGAACACGTCATCAAGCCGAAGAAATTCGCGCAGACGTTCATCGACGAAGTCATCCTCGGCCATACGAATGAGCCGGAATACAAGCGGCTGCAGGGCAATGAAATGATGGAGGCGTTCCGCGACCGCACCATCAAGATCGACATGCCCTACAACACGCGGTTGGATGACGAGATCAAGATCTACAACAAGGATTTCGGCAAAGACAAAATCAAAGGCATTCACATCGCCCCGCACACCGTTGAAGTGGCCGCCATGTGGGCGATCCTTACGCGCCTGGCCGACCCGAAGAAGGCCGGCATCACCAAGCTGCAGAAGCTCAAGCTCTACAACGGCAAGAGCATCCCCGGCTTCACTGAAGACAGCATCAAGGAACTGAAAGAAGAAGCACCGCGTGAAGGCATGCAGGGCATTTCGCCCCGATATATTCAGGACAAAATCAGCAATGCGCTCGTCAGCCATCAGGCGCAGATCGAAAAAACGATCAACCCGTTCATGGTGCTCAACGAACTGGAAAGCGGCCTAAGCCATCACAGCCTGATCAACGACGAAGAACTGAAGAAACAGTACCGCGAAATCCTGGCCGTCGTCCGCGAGGAATACGAAGACATCATTAAAGGCGAAGTCCAACGCGCCATTAGCGCCGACGAAGACGCGATCAAGCGCTTGGCGGCGAACTACATCGAAAACGTGCGGGCCTACACCCAGCACGAGCGTGTGCGCAATCGCTACACCGGCCGGGATGAAGAACCCGACGAACGCCTCATGCGCAGCATCGAGGACAAGATCGATATCCCCGAAAGCCGCAAGGATGATTTCCGCCAGGAGATCATGAACTACATCGGCTCGCTCGCCCTTGATGGCAAGAAGTTCGAATACAACACCAACGCCCGCTTGCTCAAGGCCCTCGAACTGAAGCTCTTCGAAGACCAGCGCGACACGATCAAGCTGAAAAACCTGGTCAGCAGCGTGGTGGACGACGAAACGCAGCAGAAGATCGACGTCGTGAAGCAGCGACTGATCAAATACTTCGGCTACAACGAGGTGAGCGCGACGGACGTGCTGAATTACGTCGCCAGCATTTTCGCCCGTGGCGACAGCAAACAAGACGACTAGGCCTTGAGAGATTAGATTGACGTTATGAATCGCACCCGCAGCGCTATCGGCCTCGTCCTCCTCGGCATCCTCGGCGGCCTGTTCTTCTGGCTCACCGACCCGGCCCTCGGCATCGCCACGCGCCTGATGGACAGCAGCGTGAATCGAATCGATGCCGCCAATCAGGCCGCCATCGGCACGTACATCGGCCTGGCCGGCAGCGCGGTCGCAGTGCTGGTCGGCATGTGGAGCATCTGGCGGCGGCCGGCGTAGAAGGATGAATCTGCGGCATGAAAATCGATCAGGACCATCAGCGCTTCCGCCAGATCGTCAAAGGCCGCATTCGTGACGACCTGCGGAAGTTCCTGTCGAAAGGCGAACTCATCGGCAAGGAAGGCAAGCACCTGATCAGCATTCCCGTCCGCTCGATCGAATTGCCGAACTTCCGCTACGGTGATAACAGCGGCGGTGTCGGCTCCGGCGAGGGCGAAGATGGCCAACCCGTGCCCGGCCAGAAGGGAAAAGGCAAAGGCCAGGGCGGCGACCAGCAGGGCCAGCACCTGATGGAAGTCGATCTCTCGCTGGACGAGCTGGCGGAGATGCTCGGCGAAGAACTGAAGCTGCCGCGCATCGAGCCCAAGGGCGCGCATCGCATCACGACGATCCGCGAAAAATACAGCAGCCTGCGCAGCGTCGGCCCACAATCGCTCCGGCACTTCAAGCGCTCCTTCACCGAGGCGCTTAAGCGGCAGATCGCGTCTGGCACATACGACCCGGACAATCCGATCATCATTCCGGAGAAAAAAGACATCCGCTATCGCAGTTGGAAGGAAGTGAAGAGCCCGCAGAGCAATGCGTTGATTATCTTCATGATGGACGTCAGCGGCAGCATGGGCGAGGAGCAGAAGGAGCTCGTCCGCCTCGAAAGCTTCTGGATCGACACCTGGCTACGCAAAAACTACGAGGGCATCGACACCCGCTACATCGTCCACGACGTGAACGCGAAGGAAGTCGACAAGCAGACGTTCTACCATCTGCGCGAAGATGGCGGCACGAAAATCAGCAGCGCTTACAAGCTGGCCAGGAGCATCATCGACCTGCACTACAGCCCGGCCGAGTGGAACATTTATGCGTTCCACTTCAGCGACGGCGACAACAGCTCCGAGGCCGACAACCGCGAGTGCGTCCGCATCATCCGCGAACAACTCCTGCCAATCAGCAACCTCTTCGGCTACTGCCAGGTCGCAAGTGCGTACGGCAGCGGCAACTTCATTAACACCCTGCACGAAAGCCTGCGGAATCAGCCGAAGCTGCTGACCAGTCGGGTGAATTCGAAGGACGATATCTACGATTCGATCAAGACGTTTTTTGCGAAAGGGCATTGAAGCGTGGCGAAGGAGCAAGGCCATCTGAACATCTTCGATATTTTGTTTATTGCGATATCTGCGATTCCCAGCGCGGCATTGATCCATTACGGCCCGGTGATGGGCTTTTGGGTGAAAGTCGGTGCCATTACTGCCGGCATTGTGCTGTTCCATGTGCTGCTCACGCTGGCCACGATGTGGCTCGCTCAGAACCGTAAGAAGCGACGATGATCGATGGCGGAGCAGTTGCGTAGGGTGGGCACTGCCCGCCTGTTTCGGATTGGTGGGCAGTGCCCACCCTACGAGAGGTGGACCGATGGCCGGCAACGCGCTCATTCCATTCCCGCCCGAACTGCTCGCCGCGAAGAAGCAGATTCGCGAGCAGGCGCGGTCGTATGGCCTCGACTTTTATCCCACTGTGTTTGAGATGTGCGATTTTGAACAGATGAATCAGATCGCCGCGCTCGGGGGGTTTCCGCAGCGGTATCCGCATTGGCGGTGGGGGATGGAATACGAGCGGCTGCGCAAGCAGCATTTTTACGGGCTCGGCCGCATCTATGAGATGGTGATCAACAACGACCCGTGCTACGCCTACCTGCAGGAAAGCAACGCGCTGGTCGATCAGAAGCTGGTCATCGCCCACGTCTACGCGCACTGCGATTTCTTCAAGAACAACCTTTGGTTTGGCCAGACCAACCGCAAGATGATGGACGAGATGGCCAACCACGCCACGCGCGTGCGACGGCATATTGAAAAGCAGGGGTATGAAGCGGTCGAACGCTGGCTGGACGTCTGCATCACGCTGGAAGATTTGGTCGATCCGTACAGCGTATTCATGAAGCGACAGCCGAGCGCGCCGCGGCCGGAGGATAAGCCGCCGGAAGCCAAGTCGTCGCGCTTCGCTGCGAAGGATTATATGGAGCGGTGGATCAACCCGCCGGCCGTCATGGAGGCCGAGGCGAAGAGCCATCGCGAGGCCGCCGCCAAGGTGCGTCATGCCACGCCGGCGAAGCCGACGCGCGACGTGCTGCTCTATCTGCTGGAGCATGCCCGCATGGAGGATTGGCAGGCCGACATTCTGTCGATCATCCGCGAAGAGGCGTATTACTACGCGCCGCAGGGGATGACCAAGGTGATGAATGAAGGCTGGGCCACGTATTGGCACAGCAAGCTGATGACGACGCACTTTCTGGAATCATCAGAAGTGATCGATTACGCCGACCATCACAGCGGCACGGTGCACATGCCGCCGGGCGGGTTCAATCCGTACAAGATCGGTGTCGAACTTTTCCGGGATATCGAGGACCGCTGGAATAAAGGCAAATTCGGCCGAGAATATGAAGAAAGCGACGAGATCGGCGAAAAGAAACGCTGGGACAAGGGCCTGGGCCTCGGCCGGGAAAAGATCTTTGAAGTCCGCAAGCTCTATAACGACGTGACGTTCATTGATGAATTCATGACCGACGAATTCATCGAAAAGCACCGCTACTATCAGTACGGCAAAGACCCGCATACCGGCCAACTGAAGATCAAGAGCCGCGACCCGAACGTCATCCGCCAGAGCCTGATGTACCGCCTGACCAACATGGGCCGGCCGTTCATCTATGTGGTGGACGGCAACTACGCGAACCGCGGCGAGCTATACTTGGCCCACCAGCACAACGGCCTGGATATTGAGATCAAGTTCGCGGTTGAAACGCTGCGAAATCTGCACGCCGTCTGGCATCGGCCATGCCACCTGCAGGCGCGAATCGAAGACGAGATGATGCTCTTCAGCTACGACGGCCAGCAGAGCAAGCAGCAGACGGTCCGGGACGACACGCCGGAGCCGGCGCATGCGATTGTATAGCTACGACGAGACCTTCTGCAGCGTATTCGTCGTATCCAGCGCCCCGAATCGCCGATTGCGCCGGCCATACGCTGCGAACGCTTCGTGCAGTTCTTTCACGCCGAATTCCGGCCAGAGCACGTCGCTGATGTACAACTCGGCGTAGCTGATCTGCCAGAGCAGGTAGTTGCTGACGCGCATTTCGCCGGCGGTGCGGATGAGTAGATCGACGTCCGGCCAGCCGGCGGTGTAGAGGTGGTCGCTGATCGTTTGTTCGGTGACGTCGCGCGGGTCGAGTGTGCCGGCGCGGACCTTTTCGGCGATGGCCTTCACGGCGTCGGTGATTTCGGCGCGGCTGCCGTAGTTCAGGGCCAGCACCAGGTTCAGACCGGTGTTTTTCTTTGTCAGGGCGAGCGTCTGGTTGACCTCGTCCAAGACTTCATCTGGCAGGTTGTCCAGACGGCCGATCTGGTGGAAGCGGATGTTGTTTTTCATCATCGTCTCGCGCTCTTCGCGCAGGTAGTCGATGTACATCCGCATGAGGAACGCCACTTCATCCAGCGGGCGTTTCCAGTTTTCGATGCTGAATGAATAAAGCGTGAGATAGTCGGGGCCGCGGCCTTCATCGCGAAGGCGCGAGCTTTCGGTCACGATCGTTTTCACGACGCGCGCGCCCTGCTGATGGCCGCTGGTGCGTTGGTTACCCTGGCGGACGGCCCAGCGCCCATTGCCGTCCATGATGATGGCGACGTGCTTGGGCACGCGATCGAGCGCTAACGCGGCGGGCGGCTGATCCTTCATTGTGCCACCTCGGCCGTGGTTTTCGCCGCCGCTTCTTCGACCAGCAGCAGGTGATATTCGAATGCATCGCAGAGCGCGTGCCAGGTGGCGTCGATCACATTGCCGCTGACGCCGATCGTGCCGAAGTGCGTGACGGCGCCGCCCGGCGTGGTCTTGTGCTTCCAGTCGATTACGACGCGCACCACAGCGGCCGTCTCGGCGCTGGTGTTAACGACGCGCACTTTGTAGTCGCTCAGGTGCAGGTCCTGGATAGCTGGGTATTTTTCTTTCAGGGCTTTGCGGAGGGCGCGATCGAATGAATCGACCGGGCCGTTGCCTTCGCTGACGCGATGTTCCAGCACGCCGTCCACGGTCAGCTTCACGCTCGCCTCGGCCACCACTTCGCCGCTTTCATGGCGGCTCGTGGTGACGCGATATTTCTGCAGATCGAAGAACGAATGATGCCGGCCGATCTGTTTGCGGAGCAGCAGTTCGAAGCTCGCCTCGGCGGCCTCGAACTGGTAGCCGGCGTTTTCCAGATCCTGCACTTTGCCCAGCACGGCCCGCAGCGTGTCGCGGTCTTTATCGACGCCGAATTTGCGGGCCATCTCGGCGATATTGCTCGCGCCGCTGAGTTCGCTGACGAGGAACTTGCGGCTGTTGCCGACGCTTTCGGGCGACACGTGTTCGTACGTGCTCGGGTCTTTCTGCACTGCGTGCACGTGCATGCCGCCCTTGTGTGCGAAGGCGCTGGTGCCGACGTATGGCTGGCCGCTGACCGGGTTGAAGTTGGCGGTCTCGTAGACGAAGCGGCTGACTTCGGTGAGGCACTCGAATTTTTCCGGCCGCAGGCAGTCGATGCCGTATTTGAACTTCAGATTGGCGACCAGCGGGATCAGATCCATGTTCCCACAGCGTTCGCCGACCCCGTTCATCGTGCCTTGCACGTGGCTCGCGCCAGCGGCGACGGCCGCCTGTGCGTTGGCGACGGCCAATCCGCAGTCGTTGTGGGTGTGGATGCCGATCGTGGCCGACGTTTCGCGCTTTACGCGTTGCACGGCGGCGGCGATATGCTCGGGCATGCTGCCGCCGTTGGTATCGCAAAGACACAGCACGTTCGCGCCGGCCTGCTCAGCCGCGCGAAGGGTGGCGATGGCGTAATCGGCGTCGGCTTTGAACGTATCGAAAAAATGCTCGGCGTCGTAAACCACCGTTCGGCCGGCCTCCCGGAGCAGGCGAACGCTGTCGGCGATCATGGCCAGGTTCTCTTCGAGGGTAACGTTCATCACCGTCTGCACCTGGTAGGGGCTGGTCTTGCCGACGATCGTCACCATCGGCGTCTCGGCGGCGAGCAGGGCGGCCAGCGTGGTGTCATCTTTCGCGGCCACGCCGCGGCGGCGCGTCATGCCGAAGGCCGACACCCTGGCCCGCTTGGGCGGCTTGGCGGCGATCTCGCGGAAAAACGCTTCGTCCTTCGGGTTGCTGACGGGGAAGCCGCCTTCGATGTAATCGATCCCCAGTTCGTCCAATTTATAGGCGATCTGCAGCTTGTCCTGCAGGGAGAGACTGAAGCCTTCGCCTTGCGTGCCGTCACGCAGGGTGGTGTCGTAGATGTCGACTCGGGTGGCCATAACTTGCCTTGATTCGCAGTCCATTCAGGTCGTTCGGGTGCTTCCAACAAAAACGCCCCACCGCAGGGGCAGGGCGTCGGAAAACAATCCAATCGACTCCCGGCCTACCCGCGCAGGGGCAGAATAATGATCGCGGGAATGGCGATATACGGTCGCGTCACAGGATTTAAATCGTATCGCGGAATCACGCCGCGTCAAACGCCTTCCGGCCGGCGGCGCAATACGCCACGGTGCGTTCCGCCAGGTCGGCCGGCGGGCCGTCCGCGGCGCTGAACCACTCGGCCAGCAGCCGCAGGGCGGCGGCTTCCGGGGTGTCGAGTTCTTCCGGATCGGCGACTTGGGCCGACGAAAAATCGATGGTCCGTCCAATGGCGTTCATGACATGTCCGGCCAAGGGCCGGCTCCTTACAGCGTCAACGTGCCGGCCGGCGGAAGTGAGTGCCCGCCGGCAACGTCGAACAGACGATAAGTTACCCGTCGACCTAACGACGACCAAGCCAATCCTGGCTTAGTTTCGCAT
>JAQGHK010000067.1 GCA_028288875.1 Phycisphaerales bacterium
CGGCGGTGGTGGTGGCGGAGGAGGTGGAGGTGTAACTGGCCCGGTCATGCTGCCGATCGATAGCCCTGAGACTGTTTGGCCGCCGGTGAGGGTTAAATCGATCGGCGTGGTGCTCGGCACGTACCCATTCGGGAAGACCCGCCGCACGTGGTACATGCCTGCGCCCAGGCCGGAGAATCTAAACGCGCCGCCGGCATCCGTGACGGTGCTTTTCTCGCCGGCATCGAGAACGCCGTCGTTATCCGTGTCGAGGAAGACGGTCTTGCCGCTCGCCTTGCTGTCGCTGCCGTCGAAGACGCCGTTGCGATTGCTGTCGTTGAACGTGAAGCCGCTGATTGTGGCGGTGCCCGGCGGCGGTGGTGGCGGTGCGCTTTGTAGTTCCGTCGTGTACCCGGCATAGGCCGGCGACGTGATCGCGTCGTAGACGGCCTGCTGCAGCAGTGCCGCCAATTTAGGATCGGCGACTTTGCCACCGTACGCCGACGGCGCGGCGACGCCGCGCGGGTCGATGCCCGTCATGGAAGAGTAGAAGGTGAGTGCGACCACGTACGCGCCGATGCCCGACGAAGGGTGCGATTGGTCGCGATACATGTCATAGATGGACGTCAGGCTGGTGCCCGCGAACTTGCCGGCCTTAAGCATCTGATCGATGTTGTAATACGCCTCGCCAACGGGAATCAGCTTCACCGGTGGGAGGCTGGCCGTGGTTGGATCAGCAGCTTGCGCGGAGCGCAGCAGCGGTACGAGCTGCTGCATGGCCGAGCGGTCGATGAACGCGGGATGCTGGGCGGCTTCGTCGTACGCCCGGAGCCACAGCGTCGAATAATCGAATGGATTGCCCGTGGGCGTGAGGTCTTCGTTGATGTCGGTGCGGCGGGTCGGCCGCGAGTAGAGGAACACCTGCCCGTTCGGATTGTTGGCGGCCATCACGCGGAGAAACGCCATCGCGTTGGGGACCTCGGCCTCCTCGTGCTCGGTCGGCTGGCCGACGTCGTAAGTATCCTTCAGGAGGCGGCGATCACCGGGCTGAAGGGTCAACACATCCCACGGGAAATGTTCGAATGCATTGTGGTAATTGCCGAACGGATTGCTGTTGTTGGCATCAGCGGGGTCAATGCCGCTGGTGAAATAACCTTTGACGAGGTTGTAGTTCTGCGCGATCGAATACCCCGGCCCGGCCTGGCGGCCGAGGCTGACGCTGGTGCCATCGCGGCCGAGCAGGGCGGCGAGGCCGGCGTAGTTGACGCTGTCGGTGAGACTGTTGCCGACGAGAAAGACGTGCCGCGTCGCAACGTCAGCGGGGACAACAGTTGCGATTGCCGGGGACGCCGCGGGAACGGCGGCGTACAGCGCGCGCCCGTCGAGGGGTTCGAAAGCGAAGGGGCGATAGTGGCGCGACATGTCGCTAATACGGTACGACAGGACGGAGCGAGTTGGAAGAAAGTTCTGATCGCGTTGCTTGGCAATGCGGTTGCGATTGAATCGTGTTCAGTGAGCCCAGTCGGCGGCGGCGACGTTTGACTGCTCGCTTGCGTCTTCGCCTGCGGCGATCGCGCAAGCGAAAATCGGTGCCGGTTACGCGGCCGAACCATCCCTCGCGTACAAGTCTTTTGACCGAATTCCACGCGGGAATCTTTTGCGCTGTGCTGCGAAAAGCAAACCGCCCCGGCGATCGCTCACCGGGGCGGTATTCGTTTTGAAATAATCGAGCGTCG
The DNA here is from genome assembly GCA_028288875.1 of Phycisphaerales bacterium. Lineage (GTDB taxonomy): Bacteria > Planctomycetota > Phycisphaerae > Tepidisphaerales > Tepidisphaeraceae > RYN-431. Next base: position 1,716 of record JAQGHK010000067.1, read on the forward strand.
CTTTAGGCGCTCTTCTTCTGCTGCGTCTGCCCGAAGAGCTGCTTGCGGCCCATGACCACGTCTTCGTCGATCACATACTTGCCGCCGGGGTTGTCCGGGAGGTGGTACATGACGTCGAGCATGATCTCTTCGCACACCGCACGCAGGGCACGGGCACCGGTATCCCGCTTGAGAGCCCGCTTGCTGATCTCACGCAGGGCGCCGACCGTGAATTCCACTTCGCTGCCTTCCAGACGGAAGAAGCGGTGGTACTGCTTGGTGATGGCGTTCTTCGGCTCGGTGAGGATGTTCACTAGGACGTCGACGTCCAGCGGTTCCAGCGTGCTGATCAGCGGCAGGCGGCCGATGAATTCGGGAATCATGCCGAATTCGACCAAGTCTTCTGGCTGAACGTTCCGCAGCACATCGGAGCGGCTTTCCTCGCTGACCTTGGCTTGGCCTTCAGCGCCGAAGCCGATCATCTTCTTGCCGAGGCGCTTCTTGATGATGTCTTCCAAGCCGACGAACGTGCCGCCGCAGATGAAGAGGATCTGCGAGGTGTCCATCTGAATGTACTGCTGTTCCGGATGCTTGCGGCCACCCTGCGGCGGGATGTTCGCCACGGTGCCTTCCAGCATCTTCAGCAATGCCTGCTGAACGCCTTCGCCGGACACGTCACGCGTGATGCTGACGTTGCCGCTGGTCTTGGCGATCTTGTCGATTTCGTCGATGTAGACGATGCCGCGCTGGGCCGCTTCCAGATCGTAATCGGCGGCCTGCAGCAAACGCAGGAGGACGTTTTCGACGTCTTCGCCGACATAGCCGGCTTCGGTGAGCGTGGTGGCGTCGCCGATGGCGAACGGCACGTTGAGCACGCGGGCCAGCGTCTTGGCCATGAGCGTCTTGCCGCTGCCGGTCGGGCCGATGAGCAGGACGTTGCTCTTATCGAGTTCGACTTCGTCGCTCGGCGTTTCGGCATTGGCCTGTTGAACACTGAGACGCTTGTAGTGATTGTGGACGGCGACGCTCAGCGCCCGCTTCGGGCCGGCCTGACCGACGACGTGCGTATCGAGATGTTCTTTGATCTGCCGCGGCGACGGGATCGTCGTGAACAGCGGCTGACTGGTGCTCATCTTCCGCTTTTCCTGGCGGATGATGTTGTGCGCGAGATCAACGCAGTTTGAACAGATATAAACGTCGGACGGTCCTTCGACCATCGGACCGACGTCACGGCTGGATTTGCCGCAGAAGCTGCAGGTGGTGATCCGACGACCGCGGAAGCCGCCGGGGGGCGTGCCGCCGCCCGAACCTGTTCCGCCGCCGCCCGCACCGCCGCCGCCGCCACCGGTGGGGGGAGTGCCGCCATTACCACCGCCGCGATTCATTCCATTGGCCATGATCGAACGCCTTCTTCGTTGGACCTCAAGACGACGAGTCCCCGCCAGGCGGGCGTCCTTGCCGATACTTCTCGATCTGTACTCCTGATCGACCCGATCCGTCGCCACCGTTAATACCGACTGGACCGCCCTCTGAGAATCATAACCGGCGGGTCTCGGGATACGAACCAAAGAATCAGGACCGATAAATTAAAACCGCAATTCCTGCCTGTAAACCACGGATTCGCGGGCCCGTCCGAGAAAGTATACGAAACGAAATCACCGCCGGAACCGCGACACAATAATTCCTATCATCACGCAAGGAGAGGCCCGGCCTGAAAAGGTCGAGTCGTCGAGTTTTCGTCTGTCCTGTGCTCCGTGTTAGTGTCTCCACGGTGAAGGGTTTTTTTCGTGGGGGGCCACGCCGTTATGCTGAGCAACTAAAGCATGGATGAATCCACCTTTCTAGCCGAGCAACTCGCCTTGGTGGCGGGGCACCGATTTAACGAGGCGCCCCACCGCCGCTCTGCGCTCACGCGCGAGGGGGCGATCTATCTGGATAAAGCGCGGATTTTGACCCGCGGCGGCGATTTTGCATCGGCCGCCAGTGCCGCCGAGCGTGCGGTGGCCGAATCGCCGCAATCGCCGGACGCCCGGGCCTTGCTGGGGGCGTTGCAGCTGGAAATCGGCAATGCCGCCGCCGCCGCACCGCAGTTGGCCGCCGCGGCGGAGCTTTCGCCGAATTGGGCCGAGGTCAGCCGGTTGTGCGGCGAGGCCGCCTACCGATCCGGCGACATGCACACCGCGCGAAAACATCTTCAAAAGGCCCTGACGCTGCGTCCAGACTGGCCGGAAGCCGCCGTGCGGCTGGGCGAGACGATGCTCAAGCTTGGCGACTTCGCCGAAGGCTTCCGCCTGATCGACGCCCGCTTCGCCGCCGCCGGCCAAGTGCCGCCCGGCCCGCGATGGGACGGCAACGCGCCACTGTGGGGCAAAAGCGTGCTGATCGTCGCCGAGCGCGAAATCGGCGATCTGGTTCAGTTCATCCGCTACGCCGACCTGCTCAAGAAGCGCGGCGCAACGGTCTATGTCACCTGCCCGGGCGATCTGGTGACGCTGCTGGAAACGGTGCCCGGCATCCACCGGGCCGTCCCGTTCGGCATGGGGCTGACGCCCACCGACTACGTCATCCCGCTCCTCGGCCTGCCGCTGGCCTTCGGGACGACGCTCGCCACGGTGCCCGCCAACGTGCCGTATCTGACGGCCGACGAAGGGCTGACCATGGCGTGGAACGCCTATCTGACCGACCAGAAGCCAGAGTCCCGCCTCCGGGTCGGCCTGGTCTGGGCGGACGCCGGGGAACCGTCGCCTATTCCGGTCCGCAGTGTGGCGTTAGCCGATCTTTCCCCGCTATGGACCGTGCCCGGCGTGGACTGGTTCGCCATGCAGCAGGGCCCGCAACAGGCGGAGCTGCCGTTCAATGAAACACCGCTGATCGACATCAGCCGTGACCTGACCAGCCCCGGCCAGATCGTCGCGGCCGTGGCGGCGCTGGACCTGCTGATCAGCGTCGACACGCCCGCCGCCCACGTCGCCGGCGCGATGAACACCCCGGCCTGGACGATGCTGTCGGCCGCGTGTGACTGGCGCTGGCTCGGCACCGGCGAAACCACGCCGTGGTACCCGAGCGTGCGCTGCTTCCGCCAGGAAGTCGCCGGTGAATGGGAACCGGTAGCCCGGCGAATCGCGGCGGCGCTGACGGACGTGCTGGCGGGGGCGTGACCTGCAGCGATGTTTGGCTTAAGGCGCTGTCCAAGCCGATACGTCACGATACTGGCCTAAGTGACGCCGCTGGTTCTCAGGGTCGTTGCTGCCGTCGCCGGTGTAAAAGTCGTAGAGCGGCCGCGTGGTCGTAAACGACAGGCCGTCGCTGGATTCGCAACGGTCAAAGACCAATGGCCGGTCGGCCCCATCCGGCCGGCCCTTCGCGACGAGCACATAGCCGAAGGTCTGCTTGCCGTCACCCCAAGGATCGATGGGGATCAACGGCAAGTAGCCGGGAACGAGGTCGGCTGCCTGCTCCGGCCAGGTGCCCTGGTCGGCATAATACAGCTGGCACGCCAGCGACATCGCGGCCAAGGTTTTGTCGGCGTTCCAGCGATTGATCGTTTCACGGATCCTCTTCTCCGCACCTGC
>JAQGHK010000124.1 GCA_028288875.1 Phycisphaerales bacterium
CAACTGGTGGTGTCCGACGCCCCTGTCGTTCGCAAGCCGTCCTGGCTTAAAATGAAAATGCCCGGCGGCGAGGGATATGCACGCCTGAAAAAGCTCGTGGAAGGCCAAAACCTGCACACCGTCTGTCAGAGCGCCAAATGCCCGAATATCGGCGAATGCTGGTCGGCCGGCACGGCGACGCTCATGATTCTGGGCGACGTCTGCACGCGATCCTGCGGTTTCTGCCACATCGCGACAGGCCGTCCGACATCGCTGGATCTTGATGAGCCCCGCCGGGTGGGCGAAGCCGTCGCGACGATGAGTCTGGGCCATGTCGTGATTACCTCAGTAAATCGCGACGAATTGGCCGACGGTGGCGCAGCGGTTTGGGCGGAAACCATCCGCCAGATCCGTCAGCAGTCGCCGGGCACGAGCGTCGAAGTGCTGATCCCCGATTTCTGCGGCGATTGGAATGCCCTGCAACTGGTTCTGGACGCCCGGCCGGACATTTTGAATCACAACCTCGAGAGCGTGCCGAGCCAATATAAATGGGTGCGCCCGCAGGCGAAGTATCGCCGCAGCCTGGACTTACTGCAGATCGCCAAGGGTCAGGGGTTCACGACCAAGACCGGTTTGATGCTCGGTATCGGCGAGAAGCCGGAAGAAATCGACGCGGTGCTGGACGATCTGGTCAGCATCTCCTGCGACATCCTCACGCTCGGCCAATACCTGCAGCCGACGTTGAAGCACCTGCCGGTCGACCGCTGGGTGACGCCGGACGAGTTCAATGAGTGGAAGCGTGTCGGCGAAGCCAAGGGCATCCGCCATGTGGAAAGCGGGCCGATGGTCCGCAGCAGCTATCACGCCGAGAAGCAGGTTCAAGCCCACGCGGCGGTCTGACGTTCCTAGCGCTGACAGACAGCAGGCGATTCGTCCTACTCCCCACACCCGATGTCCGCATCGCACCGCCATTTCCCCGTCGCGATGCTAGTGCTCGCCTGCCTGTTCTGGGGGATGGGATTCAGTTGGGCGAAGAACTTCGGCAACGCCATCAACCAAGCCGCCGGCCAGCCGTCTGACGCGGCAGTCGGCCCGCTGACCGGTCTGACGCTTCGGTTCGCCACCGCTAGTCTGCTGTGGCTGATTGTTGTCCCGGCGAGCCGCCGTGGCTGGACTTGGCAGACAGCATGGCACGGCGGTCTAGTCGGCGCTATGTTAGGCCTGGGACTGATTTTACAACACGTCGGTCTTGGCTTGTCAGACGAGTCAGTCATCGCCTTTCTGACAAACTTGACGGTCATTTTCGTGCCGATCTGGGTGCTCGTCGCTACGCGGCAACGGCCTCGAATGGCGGTCTTGGTTGCGGTGCCCGTTGCCTTGATCGGGATGGCCCTGCTAGCCGGTCTGCGTACAGCAACTTCGACTGGTGGTGGGGCTTGGTGGGGCGTGGCATGCGCGGCGGCGTTCGCGGCTGAGATCCTGCTGCTCGACCGGCTCGGTCGTGACCAGTCGCCGGCCCGGATCACCCTTCTGTTATTTCTGACTGCCACGATCAGCTGCGGCGTGATCGCCCCGCTGCTGCCAGGATTCCGCCAGATCAACTGGCCGGAATTGGCACGGTCGGCAATTTGGTACGACGCCCTGCCGCTGACATTGCTAACGACGGTGGCTGCCTTCGCGATCATGACGGCGTATCAGCCGAAAGTTGATCCGACCCGCGCGGCGGTGATCTACCTGTGCGAGCCTCTGTTCGCGGCGGGTTTCGCGTGGTGGCACAACGGGCGATCCATGTCAGTTGATGCGATTGCTGGTGCCGGATTGATCCTCGCGGCCAATATCATCGCAGAGTTGCCGTCCCGCCGGGTAGAATCGCGGTTATGATTCGGGGCGAATTGGGGTTGAGCTGAAGGGTTTTGGGTGGCAGGCATGGCAGACACGGCTCGATTTTCCTGGCGCGCGGTTCTCCTGTCGGCCGTTCTCGGCGGCGGGCTTGGTTACGTGATGTTCACGCGCACCCAGCCGCCCGAAGCGGCATCACGCATCGTCACCACCCGCCCCGGTCTGTACGCCGACGAGTTGGAAACCGTCGACTTGTTCAAAAACGCCGCCCCGTCTGTCGTCTATATCAATGTCGATCGCCAATCCAACGGCAGCACCATTCGCAGTGCTGGTTCGGGTTTTGTTTGGGATGATCAGGGACACATCGTCACCAACCTGCATGTCGTCGGCGAGTCGGACACGGCTGAGGTGCATGACGATCAGGGCACGGTCTATAAGGCCGATGTCATTGGCTTGGCACCGGAAAATGACATCGCTGTCCTCCAAGTTCAGCCGAGCCGAGCTCTTCGGCCCATTCCGGTGGGCACCAGCTCCGACTTGCAGGTCGGCCAGAAGGTGTTTGCTATTGGCAATCCGTTTGGTCTGTCGCGGACCCTGACAACGGGCATCGTGTCTGCCGTCGGACGCGCCCTGCCGGTGTCGCGGGATGAGCGGCCTATCGAGAACGCCATTCAGACGGACGCCGCTATCAACCCTGGCAACAGCGGCGGGCCATTGCTGGACAGTTACGGCCGACTGATCGGCGTGAATACCGCCATCCGATCGTCGCCGAATGGCACGAATGTCGGCGTCGGTTTTGCAGTGCCGGTCGATACGGTCAATCGTGTCGTGCCGGAACTGATTCGGACAGGGCGTGGACGTGTGACGATGGGACTGACCGTCAGTGACAACCTGAGCCGCATGATCCGCGGGCCAAACGAGATCGGCGTGGCGGTCATTGGCGTCGTGCCGGGCTCGGCGGCGGAGGCAGCCGGGTTCATCCCTTGGCGGCAGAACGAGTTCAATCAGATCGTGCCCGGCGATGTCATTGGCAAGGTGAATGACACGCCGATTGCGTCTGCCGCCGATTTGGACGAGGCGCTCCGGCACTACAAGCCCGGCGACGCCGTCAAAATCACGTTCTGGCACGCCGGCCGGGTGTACGACAAGAAGGTCATGCTCGACAGCGCCATGAAGAAGCGGCAGTGACCGCCATCGCGGAACCGCCGTCGGACAGCCACTGGCAGACGCTGGCAGGCAGGGCGTTTCTGCTGGTGCTGACGGCGTTGATCGGACGCTGGGTCGCCGGCGCGACGTTTGGCTACCTGTTATTCGCCGCCGCTTGGGGGCCTGTCGCCGTCATTTTGCTGATCGATGGCCGATCGTTGAAGCGCGCCTTCATCGCGACGGCCAGCGTGGCGATCCTTATCGCTTCGCCACTGATCTTCGGCTGGCCGAGTCGAACTGCGCTGTCCTTGGCACTGCTACTGTCACTGCTCAATGCGACGGCCGGCGGTGGCGCCCTTCTGGCCATTCGATTCCTCAGCGACACCATCGGTCGGGCCGTAACTATCTTGCTGTGGCTGACTT
>JAQGHK010000154.1 GCA_028288875.1 Phycisphaerales bacterium
ACAGTCGACGCCGGCCTGCTGATTCACGAAGGCCAGCTCACGTTCAAAACGCTCGGTCTGCACCTGATCGTCGATACCGGCATCTGGTGGCAGGAAAAGACCGGTCTGCCCCTGCCGCTGGGCGGGAATGTCATCCGTCGGAACTTGGGCGAACAGGCCGTTCAGGACGTCACGGATCTCACCCGGCGGTCCATCCAGTTCAGCCTGGATCATCGCCCGGAAGCCGTGGAATATGCTTTGCAGTTCGGCCGTGACTTGAATCGCGACTTGGCCGACAAATTCGTCGGCATGTACGTGAACCACTGGACGCTCGACTACGGCGAACGCGGTCGAGAAGCGATCCGCCAGTTGCTCAAGGCAGGCGCCGATGCGGGCTTGGTCCCGGCGATTAAAGACTTGGCATTCGTCACCGCACGGGCTTGACCCCTCCGGCCGTAGCTGCGACGCCTGCGTCGCCTTTCCACAGATGCTGAAGTCTTGCGGTAAGGCGACGCAGGCGTCGCAGCTACAGTAGTTGGTTCTTAGGCCGGGATCTTCTGCAGCCGCACCGCACCGGTCGCTCGGCTAACGCGATCTCGGCCCGCACCCTTAGCGGCGTATAGCGCGGTATCCGTCGCGGCCATCAACTGGTCGGCGGTGACCGGGCGCGTCGTGTTCGTGGAACCGATGCCGACGGACATCGATACACCGCGATCGCGCTTCAGGATCTTCGCGCTGTCTTCCTTGAACTGGAAGCGGATGCGGTCCAGCACCACTTCGGCTTCATGATCGCTGGCATGCGGCAGCAGCAGGACGAACTCGTCGCCGCCGTACCGGGCCGCCACGTCACCTTTGCGTAGGTTCGCGTGGATGACTTGGCCGGTCAGGACGATCAATTGGTCGCCTAGCGCGTGGCCGAAGGTGTCGTTGAGCTGTTTGAAGCCGTCGAGGTCGATCATGACCGCCGACAGATCAAAGTGGTGGCGCTGGCTCTCGCTGAACAGCTGTTCAATCACCCGGGCAAAATGCCGGCGGTTGTACAACCCAGTAAGCGGGTCCGTGGCGGCCATTTCTTCGACGCGCGTCAAGGACAGCCGCACGTCGGCCAGTGCTTTTTCAAGATCGCTGCGGAGTGTTTCGTTTTCGTGGCGCAGCTTAGCGACGGTCAGATTCTTCTCGACCACGAGCGGAATCGTGAACATGTAGTCGCCGACTTTGACGACGTAATCCGTCGCGCCCTTCTTAATCGCCTCGGCGGCCATCTCGGCGTTGTTTTCGCCGGTGACCATGATCACAGGCGTCTTGCAACGTTTGACGATTTCGCCGAGCAAATCCATGCCGCTGCCGTCGGGAAGATTGTGGTCGGTCAGGATCAGATCAAAGCTGGCCAAGTCGTTTTGGAGGGCTTCAGCGCGAGTGCCGGCACAGGTGACGGTGTTCTGGCCGAAGTGATCTTCGATGATCTCGCGGACCAACTCGCGTTGGTCGGCGTCGTCCTCGATCATGAGCAGTTTCAATTGCACTTCGTCGTCCTGTCTCTCAAGAGTTATCGGCCCGAGTTTCGGCAGCCTTAATCAACGTCCGGATTAAATCAGCGTCGACATTGATTCTGCGGCAGCCGCTGCTGCGGATATTGGTGCACCGACAGCCAGTAGGCAGTACTGGCGGCGACGGTCGTCAAAAAATGGTCCGCATCGGCGGGCTTCAGCGTGTAGCTGTTGGCCCCATATTCCGCGGCCTTCTGCATGTGCTCTTCGTCACTCACGCCGGTCATCATGACGACCGGAATATGCTTCAGGCGCGGATCGGATTTAATGCGTTTCAGCGTTTCCAGCCCGTCCAAAATCGGCATCTCCACGTCCATGAAGATGAGGCCGGGCAGTTCGTCCTGATCGGCGCCGCCCTTGCGGCTGAGCAGGTCCAGCGCTTCTGCACCATTGCAGGCTTCGTAGATGACGTAGGTGTCGGCTTTTTCGCCGATGGCGTCGCGGATGAGCAGGCGGCAATCGGCATCATCGTCGACGAGCAGGATGCTGAGCGGATGTTGCCTGACGTGCAGCGACAACGTCCGCGACTCAGCCAGCCCGCTGGGTTCGACGGTCGCGGGCACTTTGTTCGGCGGGCTGGCGTCCATGGGGTGTTAAGCCGCGAGCGGCTCAATCCCTTCGATGTTCGGCGCGACCCGTCCGCCGATCTGCGGCACATGCTGCCCGTTGATCGTGAAGCGGAAGGTGGCGCCTTCGCCGAGCGTGCTTTCGACCCAGATTTTACCGGCGTAGGTTTCGACAATGCTCTTCACGCTCGCCAGGCCGATGCCCTTGCCGCTGACCGCCTGGGCGGCCGTGCTTTTGCCGCGGCGGAAGACAAAGAACACTTTGCCGATGTCTTCCGGCTCAATGCCTTGGCCAGTATCGCGGACCCAGAATTCCGCCTCGCTGGCGCCCAGCCGGCAACCGACATGGATCTCACGCTTCTGGCCATCGCCCATGTATTTGATCGCGTTATCGATGAGGTTCTGGAAAATCTGCCGAATGCGCGGTCGCTCGGCATGCAGTTCCGGAAGGACGCTGTCGACGACGAGGGAGATTTCCTTCGTCCGAAGGTCATTCTCAAACATGCCCCGCAGGTCCCATACCATCTGCTCCAGATTGATCGATTCCATCTGGCCACGGCGGGTTTTGATGCGGGAGAGTTCCAGCAGTTCGTTGATCAGGTCGGTCTCGACCTCGACATTCTTCTTGATCCGGTCCAGACGATGCTTGGCGTCGTCGTCGAGTTGATCCTTCTTCTTCGTCTGCAGCATGGTGACCATGCCGCTGATATTGCGCAGCGGCGCATTAAGGTCGTGGCTGATGGCGCGAAGGAAATCTTCCTTTTCGGCGATCTCAAAGCTCAGCCGCTTGTTGGCCGTTTCCAACTGCACGGTGCGCTGATCGATCTTGCCTTCGAGATCGCGGTTGGCTTCGTGCAGCTTCTGATTGGCCGTTTTGAGCGCGCTCTGCTGGTGCATGATCGTCTGCACCATGTGGTTGAACGAGCGGGCGAGTTCGCCGATCAGGTCGCTGCGCCCGATCGCAACGCGTGTCTCAAATTCGCCGGCCGCGATGCGCTGGGCCGCGTTTACCAACTGGCGGATCGGCTTAAACATCCGGCGGACGATCAGCCAGGCGGTCGGAATGGCCAGTAGAACCAAGGCCAAGCCAACGCGGGCGGCGGCGTCGGTCGTCTGGGCGATTTGGGCGTCGTATTGTTCCAGGGAGACGCCAACACGAACGTAGCCGGTCACGCCGGGCGTGTTATGGCGGAGAACGGGCGTGGTGCTGACCAGGTGCGGGCCGAAGGCGTCATTCGTCCAGGCAGACGTGCCGGCCTGAACGGGCGGGCTGGCGACAGCCGTGTCCGCGGCGCCGCTGCGGGTCTGGGTGAGAATCGGCTGGCCGTCGGCATCGAGCAGCGTGACGTACAGCACGTCGCGGCCCGA
>JAQGHK010000159.1 GCA_028288875.1 Phycisphaerales bacterium
ACGATCGGCTTGATCAGGTCGAACATCGCCGTCGCGTAGTCGCGGATTTCCTGCTGGGCATGGGCGTGCATGCGCAGGCTCAGGAAATGAAGCAGATTGTGCAGGTCGATCTTCCAGTACCACTCGGTGTAGACGTTCACCGGCAGGCCGATGCGGGCCGTTTCGCGGGCGAGGCCGGCAGCGGTGAGCTTTTCGTATTCTTCGTAAAGCTTTTCGCTTTTATCGAGGTAGTCGAGGAACTGTTGGGCCGTGCCGGCGTCAATCTCATCGCCGCGGCCTTGGGCGTTCGTCGTACTCTGTTTGCGAATGTTGTCGGCCGTCGGGCGATAAAAGCGATCGCGCTCGATTGAATAGCGGGCCGAGTATTCATTCACGTTGGCCGTGCGATGACGAATCCACTGGCGGGCGATGAAGATCGGCATCACCTGGTGGAACTTGAACTCGACCATTTCAAACGGCGTGGTGTGGCGGTGACGGGCGAGATAACGGATCAGGCCGCGATCCTCATTCACCATTTTCGTGCCTTCACCGTAGCTGACGCGGGCGGCCTGCACGATGGCGAAGTCGGCCGTCTTTCCGACGGGGCAGAGTCGGGGCATGACATCGACCAAGGCCACTAAACCGTGATCGTGAATCTTGATGTCCCAGCGGGCCGCGCCGTCCATCACGTCGTAGGTTTCGCCGGCGAAAGGCGTCTTCGTGATCGTGGGAACGGCGGCGTCGGTCGGCGTGCTCATGGCACGTATCTACCCGCCCCTCGCCCGGCCATCAACCGGGCAGTTTATCCCGCAAGCGACCCGGTCCGCGTGGCCACGGCGGCATAGGCCAAATACAGCAGAATAAACGCGATCCCTTCCACACGACCCAGCCGAAATCGCCCCGCGCCGATCGGCAGCAGCATCACGGAAGCGACCACCAGCAGCACCGAATCCACGCGCCACGTCGACAGCGGCATCACCACCGCCGGCCAGTCCGCGGGCTGCGTGGCCGCCAGTTTGGAGGCGGACGGCAAATACGGCGAAATCCATCCGATCGCCCGCGGCCAGAGCGTTCCGACGCCGATCACGGTGGGCACGCCCAGTCCCAGACAGGCAATCGCCACGCCCGTGGCCGTTTCCTGCGGCACGTCCGGCGATTGCTGCCGCCCTTCGGCGCTGAGCAGCCCCAGCAAGGCCAGCAATACGGCCGGTGCCATTAATAGAACGATGACCGGTGTCGGCGCGGCCGATCCGCTGGCATGCCGAAACAGGTTGGTCGCGGTGACCAGAATGGCCAGCCCCGTAATAAGGAGAATCGCCGCGGGAATGGCGGCCAGTGGCCAGGATCTTACACGCAACGGCTGCCGAGCGCCGTCGGCCGTCCAAAGGGTCAACAATCCAACGGCCGCTACGCCGAGGCCAATCAGCCACGTCAGTTCCCCATGAAAGCCGGCCAGGCAGACCGTCGCCGTCAGCGGCAACAGGGTTCTCAGCACCGGCGACGCGCCCGATTCTCCGGCCGGCAGGTCAATCGTCGACACGCCCAAGCCCAATGTCATCACGAGCACCGAGGCCGACACCAGTAGCGCCACACCCGAGCCCGGCGACCAAGTGGATTGAACCGTGGCCAGCAGAATTAGCGGCAAGCCGATGATCACTCCACGCCACAGCCCAGCACTCGAGATCGATGCCCACAGCAGGCGCGTACCCGCATACAGCACGACGGCGGCGGCGAGCAACAGCACGAGCGAAAGCTGGATCGGATCAAGCATCAACGGCCGGCGAACTCTACACGAACTGAGCCCCTGTACGAACTCGCCCGCTGCGGGCAGCACTTACACGCTGACAGGCAGCACTTTGCGCAGCCGCTCAATCGCGCCCGGCAACACGCTCAGGCAGTGATCAACATCCTCATCCGTCGTGAAACGGCTGAGTGAGAAGCGAATCGCGCCGAACGCGATTGCCTCCGGAATCTTCATCGCCCGCATCACGTGCGACGGCTCAAGGCTGCCGCTGCTGCACGCCGCGCCGGCCGAGGCACAGATGCCTTGCTCGCTGAGCAGCAGAAGGATCGCTTCGCTCTGCAATTGGGCGAAGCCGATGTTGCTGGTGTTCGGCGTGCGGTGAATGCGACTGCCGTTCACGTGCGTGTCTTCGATCGTCCGCAGGATCGTGTTTTCCAGCCGATCGCGCAGCGCCTTGATCCGTGGAATGTCTTTCAAATGTTCCTTGGCCAGCTCGGCTGCCTTGCCGCTGCCGACGATGCCGGGGACATTTTCCGTCCCGCCGCGCCGGCCGCGCTCCTGCGGGCCGCCGTGGAGCAGCGGCTTCACGCGGATGCCTTTGCGCGCGTAACCGATGCCAATGCCTTTGGGCCCGTGGAATTTATGCGGCGCGAACGTAGCCGCATCCACGCCCGCCTGGCGAAAGCTCACCGGAATTTTACCGACGGCCTGCGTTGCATCCGTATGGAATGGCACGCCGGCCCCGTGGGCGATGGCCACGACCTGTTCGATGGGGAAGATCACGCCGGTTTCGTTGTTCGCCCACATCATGCTGACGAGCGCGGTTTCATCGTCGACTTCGGTAATGAGCTGCGCGAGGTCGAGCTCGCCGTTGCGGTCGACGCCGATGGTCACGATGTTGTAGCCGTCGCGGGCCAGTTGTTTGGCCAGTTCGCTGGTGGCGTTGTGCTCGACCGTGCTGGTAATGATTTTTTTCCGCTCGCCGCGGCCAGCCAGCAGGCTGCGGATGTTCGTATTGACGACTTCCGTGCCGCCGCCGCCGAACCAGATTTCGTTGGCGTCGACGTCCACTAGATTGGCCAGTTGTTGGCGGGCCGTATCCACGCCAAGGCGGGCACGCTGGCCGAAACGGTGGGCGCTGGAGGGGTTGGCCCAGACGTCGGTCAGGTAGGTATTCATTTCCGCCACCACGGCCGGGTCGGGCTGGGTGGTGGCGTTGTTATCAAGGTACGTCAGACGCATTCCGCCAATGATAGCACGGCCAGATAATCTCCGGTAGGGATTAAGGGCGTTGCATCGCCCGAGGCGGGCAGGCTATGGTTCGGCATGACCATTCGTCCCGCCACGGCCGCCGATCTGGTCGATTTGCAGGAAATCGACGGCACGATCGAGAGCCTTCAATACGCCCATGTCGAACAAGCCGCCGGCGATGATGCAGCCGGTGCACCGGGCGCGACTTGGACCCTAGTCTGGCGACCGACGAGGGAAAAGCTGATCCTGCCCGCCGCCATGGACGACGACACGTCGTTTTCGCTTCGCCAGATCCTGTCGGGCGCGGATGACGGCATCGCCCTCACCGCCGAGCATGACGAAACGCCCGTCGGCCTGCTGTTAGCACAGGCCGACACCCGTCGCGGCGTCATGAGCATTCTCGATCTTCGCGTCGACTACGACTACCGCCGGCAGGGCATCGCCACGGTGATGCTCTTTCAACTAATCGAAAAGGCGAAAGACGCTGAGCTTCGCGCCGCTTACATCACAACCCGCACTAACAACGCCCCGGCCGCCCGCCTTCTGGAAAAGCTCGGCTGGGAGCTCTCCGGCATCGATACGAAGCGCCACGACAACCACGACCTCGTCAAAGAGTCGGCCACGTTGCTGTGGTACTACGTCATCAAATGATGCCTATTTCTTTTTCTTATTGAGCTTGTCGAAAAGCTTGTCGACCGGGCTTTCCTTGCCGTCGCTATTTTTGTCCTTGCCGATGAGCTTGTCGACCGCGTCCTGCCCAAAGCCCTGCAGCAGCAGCTGCGCGCCGGCCTGGGCGATGATGCGATTGATGTCGTTCACTTTGCCTTTCAATTCGATCGTCGCACCGTCCGCGAACTTCTTCCGCACCTTGCTCGGGAACAGGCCCTGCGAAAGCTGCAGGGTGTAGTCCTTGAACGTGTTGGACGAGAGGTCGATGCCGCCCTTGAACTGCATTGTATCGGTCAGCGTTTTCGGCGTTTTGCTGTCGACGGCGTCATCCTTCGCTTTTACGTTCTCGTGTTCTAGTTCGAGCGTCATGTCCTGATAGGCGATGCCGCCTTTCAAAGCGAGCGAGGCGTTATTGATCTCGCCAGCAATGCCGCTCTTGCCCCACTGCAGCACTTCCGCAAGTGAGTTCGGCACCGGGCCGTCCAGCACCAGCTTGTGCACACTGTACAGGAAGGACGCATTACCTTTCTTGTTCATCAGTTCCATCACCGGAACGTTCTGGCACTCGATGGCGGAGAGATCGAGCTCACCGGTCGCGTTGTCCGCGTCCTGAAAGATCGTCGACGCGAGGGAACCCAGCTGTTTGACCAGCACCGTGTTGATCTGCACCTTCTGCAGAATCTTCTGCTTTCGGCCAATCGACAGCGGCATACTCGGGTTGCCGACATCGATCACCATGCTGCCGAAATCGCCGGAGCCTTTGTTCACATTGAACGGCTTGGCGAACCGGGCGGCGCCCTTCTTACGGGTGTCGCCGGTGATCAGTTTGCCGTTATCGACGAGCGAGAACGGCAGGACGAAAGTATCGACGTCCAACCCCATCATGCTGATGCCCGCCACGTTGATGCCACCATAGGCGATGACCGTGCGAACCGATTCATTCCACGTCGGCTTGGCCGGGTATGAACCGTTGGCGGTCAGGTTGATCTGGATGGGGCCGGTGAGCTTGGCGTCTTTGAATTGCTCCTGCTGGGCCGGCGCCATCATGGCGTACAGGATCGGCCAGATCTTTTCGCCGACCGCGTCGACTTTCACGGTCACATTCTTGAGGTTACGTTGGACAATCCAATCCTCGACCCCACCGTTCACGGCGACGGTGGCCGCCTTGCTTGAGGCCATGTCGAGCGTGAGCGAATTGATCCTCGCCACCTGCTTGTTCAGGTCGGCCGACAGATCGTTGGCGATCTTGATCTGGCTTTCCTTGAACGTCGGCTTGCCGGTGTCATCCAGCACGGCGAAGTCAGCAATCGTGCCGTCGCCTTTCAACGTGATCGCTCCGTTCGCCGGCGCGATGGCCTGCGTGAAGCTGAACCGGCCGGCGTACGGCATCGGCTTTTCCGCCTGCTGCACCACGGCCAGCAGAGGCAGGAGGCGATTGAAATCGCCCGCCAACGTGATCTTGCCCTTGGCCGTCGGCGTGGCCGAAAGGCCCGTGACGACAATCGGCTCGGCCATCTTGATCGTGGCGACGTCGAAGTCGCCATCCAAGCTCGTCACATGCAGGCCATCGATCGCGGTGGTGCCGTCGATTGTCGCGGCCAGCTTCATGGTGATCGGCTTCTTCGGATCGAATGCGAACGTCTGGCCGGCAGCGTTCTTCGCCGTGATCCGGCCGCCGGTCAGGTCCATCGTGACCACGCCCTTGGCGACGGTGGCATTGATTGCCAACGCGCCAGCGGTGTCCAATGGCAACTTCACGCCGGGCAGCAACGCCGACAAAATCGTCTGCGCCTTGGCCAAGTCTTTCACGCCGATTTCCAATACTGCGTTCTCCACGGCCTGCTGCGGCGCGGTGCCGACGGCGGGCTTCTTGATCGAGATATCTTTGCCGACGACGCTGAAGAAATCACCCTTCAATCGCAGCGAAGCGTCGACGTGACCGAAGTCGGGTGTCACGGCGGCATTCGTGTCCACCGTGTACGACTCGTTCTGAACGGGCGTGTTCGCCAGCGTCAGGCTTGCAAGCGTGCCACTGAATCCAATCGTCGCGTTCTTGCCCGGCGCGCTGGCGAGTGCCAACTTGCCATCAAACCGACCGGCCGTGACCTGCGGTACGGCTGACGATGGCCCGGCCATCAGCCGTGTCAGCTTGTTCGCCTGCACGGCATCCACACCGACGTTCACCACGCCGCTGCCGCGCGGCAGGCCGCCCTGCAGTTCCACTTTTAGCGGGCCGTCCGCCTTGTTCACGGCAAGCAACGCGCTGGCCACTGACAGCTTGGAAATATCGACGGTCATGCCGTCGCCCGTCTGGCTTGCCATGCCGGCGATGCCGACGGTCATGGTGTCGTTGATCAGCTCCTGACCGTCCCGCAGTACGCGGAGCTTTGGCAGCGTGGCGTCGCATTTCGTGAGATTGATCTTCGTGTTCGCCAGATCGATATCTTTGGCCTCAATCACGGCATTTACTGAACCATCGGCCAACTGAATCTTCTGCTCGCGCA
>JAQGHK010000136.1 GCA_028288875.1 Phycisphaerales bacterium
CAATTGAAAAGTGCGGCTTCCCCGAACGCGCCTGGGCCTGCCCTTTCGCCCATCCGATGTGCGGGATCGCCCGTTTCCCGCTCACTTCACCCGGACGAAAACCTCTTTTTGGTCCGGCGGGAAGAGCTTGGCGTCGCCTTCCCGTTCGATGAATTCCGCCAGCGCCTTCGGCGATTTGCCGTACTTCGTGCGCATCTCGCCGTCGGTTTGCCAGTCCTTGTCTTTGTCCTTGTCGCCCAGCCAGAGGATGAGCTGGTCGCCTTTGACTTGGTATTTGACCAGATTGACGGGGTGGGTGTCCCGGGCTTTCCACTCTTTGTAGCCGGCGACGGTGGCCAGGTTGGTTTCGGGCTTGCCGGGGTCGGAGACGTTGAGGATGACGTTTAGGTAGCTCGCTTCTTTGATCTGGGTGACGAAGGCAGTCATTTGCTCCGGGCTTTCGATGGTTTTCTTGTCTTTATCGAAAGAAGGCAGGGAAATGGAAAGCAGGCCTTGCGGGGCGCCGACGTCGCCGGGCTTCAGGCCGACCAGGCCGAGGTTGATATTGCCGTCGGCGGACTGGTGCCGCCAGACGCCGCAGAGGGTTTCATCGGCTTTGGCTTCCATGATGTCGCTGAGGGGTTCGTCGAGCGTGATGCACCCGCCGACCGCCGCCAGGATTGAAATGACCAATAGCCGACCGAGAGACTTGCGCTTCATGGGAGTCCTCCGCTTGAGATGATACGCGCTGACCACTCCGGACCGAACCGACGCTTTCTCGTAGCTGCGACGCCTGCGTCGCCTTGCCGTGCGAGCTCAAACTGACGGGAGATGGTCACTGTCCTTCCGGGCCTGATTGGCAAGGCGACGCAGGCGTCGCAGCTACCTGCAGACCTAAATCGCTTCAAACGTGTGCCCCGTAGGGTCGGCCAAGGCGATCGTAAAGACGTTAATCGCGGCCGGCTCGGCAGTTGCGACGGCGCGGGCGAGGGCTTTGAGGGTTGCACCGGTCGTCATGACGTCGTCGACCAGCGTCACGCGCTTTCCCCGCAGGGCGGCCGGGCGGGTGACGGCGAACGCGCCGCTGAGGTTTTTCAAGCGGTCCAGGCGGTTGGTCATCAGCGACTGAGCCTTCGTTTGCCGCAAGCGGATTACAGGCCGGCGGACTTTGGTGCCGGTCTGCTTGCCGAGTTGGGTGGCGATGACGTCGGCCTGGTTGAAGCCCCGAGTGATCTGCCGCCAGCCATGGAGGGGGACGGGGACGAGGACGTCGGTGTGACGCATCAGTTCCCGCACCCGCGGCAGGGCGGCGGCCCGTATGGCCAGGATCTCGCCGGCGCTCCAGCCGTGGTAAAATTTCAATCGATGAACCAAGGGCCGCAGCGGCTCGGCATAGACGCCGAGGTTCACCACTTCATCGAACAGGCGAAAACCGCGTCCCCGGCAGCGCTGGCAGGGCGAATCCTCGGTCGCGACTGGGGAACCGCAGTCGCGACACTGCGGGCGGGATTCGCTTTTGCGGAGTTTGCTTTCGCAGTCGTCGCAAAAGGTGGCCCCGCCCGAGGTGGCGGCCCGGCAGACGATGCAGCGGCCGGGGAAAACCGTGGCGGCAAAGTCGTCGAAAAATCGCCGAGCGAGGGCGAGCATGCCGAAAGTTTATCGGTCGAGTGCGATTGACGCGAAGTTGCGTCGGTTTGATGCCGTGACTTTCGCCCGGTAGCATTCGCCGTTCGTCCGTCAGCAGCGAATCCATGGGTATCACACTCTTCTGGTACGTCTTCAAAAACCTGGCCAAGGTGTTCCTCATGGCGTCGGGCGTGATCGCCGGCATTATGAGTTTCGGCGGGCTGCTCAAGCCGCTGATGGACAACGGCCTGGACCTCGGCCAGGTCGGCAAGATGCTGGCGTACGCCATGCCGGCGATGACGACCTACAGCTACCCAATCGCGGCGCTGTTCGCCTGCACGGTGGTTTACGGCCGATTAGCCGCTGAAAATGAAGTGACCGGCTTCCGCGCCGCGGGCATCAGCATGGGGCCGCTGGGCCTGGGCTTTCCTGCCTTAGTGGGTGGCGTGATCGTGTCGCTGGCGTCGCTCGTGGCGCTCTCCTGGATCGTGCCGGCCGCGTCGATGGGGATGGAGCGCACCGCCGTTTCCAACCTTGGCCAGATCATGGTCAACCGCATCACGCAGCAGCACCAGATCAAGCTGGATCAGGCCGGCAGTCAGCCGCTGACGATCTACGCCCGTGCCGCCCAACTGGAACCGCCAGACCCGGCCCACCCGGCCGACCAGATCGTGACCATGACGGGCGTGTCGATCGTCACCTTCGATAAAACCGCCACCGATAAAGACAAAAACGCCTTGGCGGTGCCGGAAGAGTTTTACCTCGCCAAGACCGCCCGCGCGTATATCCAGCAGCCGCCCGAGGGCGACGACGCGGCCCCGGTGCAGTTCGTCGCGACGCTGAGCGACGGCCTGAAGTTCCCCCGCCAAGTCACCGGCCGGCAGGACGCGGCCATGCAGGGCGGCGTGAAGACGCAGCAGTTCGGCCCGTTCCCCCTGGAAAGCCGGCTGAAGGAAAACACGAAGTTCATGGACATCAAGACGCTCAAGGACCTCCAGGAATTCCCGGAGAAGAGCAAACGGATGCAGACCAGCCTGGCCGACCTGGTGCGGTCCGATCAGCAGGATAAATACCTTCGCTCGCTCCAAACCGAGATGGCCGGCGGACCGGGCTTTGCTCAGTTCTCCGCGGCCGGCGGCGATCGCTACACGCTCATGCCCGGCCCCGTGCCGCCGCGCGTGGAACGCAATCGCCTCGTCTTGGAAAGCGCCCGCGGCGGCCCGGAAGCCGTCCGCTTGATTCAGACCCGCGGCGGCAATCTGCCGAGCTTGGAATGGGTCGCCCGCGAAGCCCGGTTGCGGGCCTATCCCGATAGCGAGCGCAAGACGCTGGCCGTGTCGGTCGAACTGCAGGACGCCACGCTGCATATCGAAGGCGAAGAAAACGCCCGCGATTCGCTGGAACGCAGTTTTACCGTGACGATGCCGACGGACGTTTCCGCCATCGCCGGGCAGACGGTCAAGCAATACATCTCCCGCCCCGACCTGCCCGCGACCAGCGCCCAGAAGCTCGGCCGCAATCTGATGAAGCAGAACAACAGCGTGATTAGCGAGATGCACAGCCGCATCAGCTTCGCGCTCAGCTGCGTCGTTCTTACGCTCGTCGGCTACGGCCTGGGTGTGATGTTCAAGAGCGGGAATTACCTGAACGCCTTCGCCGTCAGCATTGTGCCGGCCTTGGTCAGCATCGTGCTCGTCGTCACCGGCCAACATATTTGTGAGAACGTGCCGCCGGACATCGTCAAGTCTTTCCATAACCCGCTGAACCTGGGTTTGGCGGTCATCTGGATCGGCAACATCGCCGTCACGATATTGGCCTTCGTCCTCTTAACGCGTCTGCGTCGCATGTGAGCTCATGAAGATTCTGACGCGCTACATCCTCTTCAACTACCTGCGCAACTACGTGATCAGCCTGTTCGTGCTGATCGGGTTGTACATCGTGCTGGACATGGTGCTGAGCTTTGATGACTTTGCGGTGACGCGCGAAGGGGCCGGGGCGCTGGGCGCGGTGCGGAACATTGCGAGCTATTACTTTTATCAATCGTTCCGGATCTTCGCGCAGCTGTCGGGCGTGATCCCGGTAACGGCGGCGGCGTTTACGTTCCTTCGCCTGAGCCGGTTTAACGAACTGACGGCGATGATGGCGGCGGGCATGCACCTGGTGCGGGTGGCGGCGCCGGCGATTATCGCGGCCGTCGTGGTGTCGCTGATTTTTCCGCTGATCAATCAGGAAATCGTTATCCCGGCGATCATCCCGCACTTGCAGCGGTCGCGCTCCGACGTGGCCGACGCTCGCGAGAAGGCCAACGCCATTCAGAACCTGCAGGACGAAAACGGCGGCCTGCTGTTCGCCAGCGGCTACAAATTGCCGGCCAACGGCAAGCCGGCCGTGATGGAAAAAGTCACCGTGCTGGAACTGGCCGAGAACTTCGATCTCAAGGCCTGCCTCACCGCCGACAAGGCCGTGTACGACAGCAAGCAGGCCGTCTGGGAATTGACCAACGGCCAGCGAACGACCGACCTGGCCGGCCGTCACCGCGATACGAAGCAGATCACCGAGTACAAGAGCAACGTCACTCCCGAAGAAATCGCGCTGTTCCGCTCCGGCGATTACGTCGATCTGCTCTCGACGCCGCGCATCAATGACCTGCTGCAGCGCACGCAGGTGTACGGCAGTAACGATCTGATGCGCGTGAAACACGCCCGCCTCGCCCAATTGCTGCTGAACATCATCATGGTGCTGCTGGCCATCAGCAGCGTGCTGATCCGCGAGCAGGGGCAATTGAAGTACGCGATGGTGAAGTGCATGGTGCTGGTCGGCGGGTGCATGGTGACGATTTTCGTCTGCCAGAGCCTCGCCTCATTGCCGCCAAGCCCTCAATGGGTGGATCGCTGGCCGGCGCTGATGGCGTGGGTGCCGATTTTCGTCTTCGGGCCGCTGAGCGTGTTTCTACTCGACCGCGTCAAAACCTGATTTGGTCATCTGGGCGTCACATTTCGCGTGTTACAGTCAGTGGATCATGCGCACGCGCCGCGGCTTCACCATTATCGAGCTCCTGATCGTCATCGGCATCATCGGCCTGCTGCTGGCGATCGTCCTGCCGGCGGCGGAGAAGGTGCGGCACAAGGGCTATCTGCTGGCGTGCGCGTCGAACCTGCATTCCATTGGCCAAGCGGTTTCGGTGTATGCCAGTGAGCACCGCGGGCAATTCCCGCGGACGACCTACGTCCCGGGCGATCCGGTCGTCTGGGGCACCGGGGCTGCCTCGGCCAATTCCTTCGGCCCGACCGGCCCGGCGGTCAATGACGTGACGGCCGCGTTCTATCTGCTCGCGCGGGAGCAGAAGATGCCGATGCTGACCTTCATCTGCCCCTACAACGACGTCTTCCAATACGAGCCGGATCCGGCCAAGACCGCCGACCATGCAAACTTCACGGACTTGATGAAAAACCTCGGTTACAGCTTCGCCGATCCATACCCGAGTGATGCCGCCCGCCGTGCGGGTTACACGTGGGATTCGACGCTGGGTGCGGATTTCCCACTGGCGGCGGACAAGAATCCCGGCGTCGATACGCATGGCTCGAATGTCCTTTCCAACGACCTGCTGACCGACGCCGAGGAAGGCGCGAGCCTCAACCACGAGCAGGACGGCCAGAACGTGCTCTACGCCGACGGCCATGTGACGTGGCAGAAGTCGGCCCTGAGCGGCCTGAACGGCGACAACATCTTCGCCAATCGCAACAAGCGGCTGGACCAGTCGCCGCTGGATAAGGGCGACGCGCTGCTCCTGCCGACCGACGATCCCCGGTAAGCTCCGGCCGATGCGTGTTCGGTGCCCGGCCAAGATCAATCTCGACCTGCACGTGGGGCCGCTGCGGGAGGACGGCTTTCATCCGCTGCGCACGTGGATGGTGACCGTCGGCCTGTACGACCACCTCAATTTCAGGCCGGCCGACCGGTTTTCTCTGACATGTGACGATCCGGCGATTCCGACCGATTCGAAAAATCTGGTCTGGCGCGTCGCCAATGTGTTAGGCCGGGAGGATGTTTCGATTCACATCGAAAAGCAGATTCCCGCGGGCGGGGGTCTCGGCGGGGGCAGTTCCGACGCGGCCTTCACGTTTCTGGCGCTCAATCACTTCTGGCAGCTCGATTTCGATCGGGAGTTCATGTGCCAAGCCTCGGCCGAGCTTGGCAGCGATGTGCCGTTTTTCTTTCATCTGCCGAGTGCGATCTGCGAGGGGCGAGGCGAAGTCATTACGCCCGTCCGGCCGCCGCTGTGCGGGTGGGCGGTGCTCTTATTGCCGAAGATTGCGATGCCGACGCCGGCGGTGTTTCGGCGGTTCGATGAACTCGTCGGCGGGGCGGACTTCGCCTCTCGGCCACAAAAGCCTCGAGAGGCCCGTTCCAGCGACGCCATGAGCCTCTTGGCAAGTCTGATTAACGATCTTGAGCCCGCCGCGTTTGATCTTCGACCTGACCTAGCGGAGTTAAGGCAATCCGCCGAGGCATTGGTCGGCCGGCCCGTGCGGATGTCGGGGAGCGGGTCGACGCTGTTTACACTGTTCGACAACCCCATGCCCGCGATCGCGGCCGCGACAAAATGCCAAGACGGGCTTGGAATCCGCTGTCTCCCGGTTCCGCTGGCGGTTTACGCCCGGGGCATCCCGCCGGACGATCCGCCCGGCGAAGGCAATGAAGCGCCGCGAGATTGATAGCGGTTTGACGTTTCCTTCATTCAGCTGTAACGTCGCCCTACAGTTTGATGTCGCCTCCGGCCGCTCATTTTAGGTGAAGTTTGGCTGCAACCGTTGTTATTCCAGCACGCTACGGGTATACCCTTTTCCCGAAGAAAATTCTGG
>JAQGHK010000179.1 GCA_028288875.1 Phycisphaerales bacterium
GGTGAGGGCTTCGACCGGGCGGCCTCGCACGTCAGCGCTGGTGCGCTTCCTAACCCTTGTCGTCGGAAGCCCTCACCCCAGGCCTCTCCCGGCCATACCGGGTGCGGGAGCCAGAGGCCGCTGCAGCAGGATGCGGCCTGCTTTACCCGCCATTAGGCGGCGTCGCACCGGCTGCGCCCGCCGGTGGTCGGCCCATGGGCAGCGTCTTCTCCCAGGCCAGCACGGCATCGCGCATCTGGCGGACGCGGTCGGGTTGCTGGGCGGCGAGGTCCGTCGCTTCGCCAATATCGCTCGCCAAGTTGATCAGCCGGCCACCGTTGCCGTCGTAGTCGCACGTCAGCTTCCAGTCGCCATCGCGCATGGCCAAATCCGGGAACCGATTGTTCGGCGGGCCCGGGCGATCGGGCGGGCGGATCCAGAAGATTGGTCGTGCGCGGGGCGCGGTGTGATCGCGGCCCAGGAGTTCGGCGGAACGGTCCTCACCATCAAACGCGATATCGGCCGGTGTCGACACGCCCGCAACGGCCAGCAGGCTTGGCGCGAGATCCATGCCGGCCATCACAGATGTCGTGTCGGTCGTGCCGGCGGCTTTGCCAAGCAGGCCGGTGCCCCAGGCGATCAGGGGCTCGCGGACGCCGCCTTCGTACAGGTTGCCCTTATGTCCGCGGAACGGGGCGGCCGATCCGGCGCCGGGCTCGGGGCCGTTGTCGCTGGCGATGATCAGCAGCGTGTTGTCGCGCAGCTTCGGGTCATTACGAATCAGTTCGAACATCGCGTTCACCTGATCGTCCATGGATTTGGTCACGCCGAGGTACAGCGTTTCCTTCGCCGCATCGCCGCGCAACGCCGCCGGCGGGAAGAACGGCGAGTGCACGTCGTTCAGCCAGAGGTTCACGTAGAACGGCTTCGTCCCCTTGGCTGCGTCTTCAATAAACGCCATGGCCGCCTTGGTGTAGGCGGTGGTCATGGTGGAGCGATCGATCCAGGTGATGTTGCCATGGCCGAGGCTGGCGCTGCCGAGGTCGTATTTCTTCGCGGGCTTCCCGTCGAAGGCGTCCATCAGCGGGAGGTAGCGATCGCCGAGTCCTTCAAAGCTGGTGATGACCTTGTCGAACCCGTACTCCGCGACGAGCGGCGCGTCGCCGACATCGCGCTGGCCGCCCATGTGCCACTTGCCGAAATGGCCGGTGGTGTAGCCGGCGTCGTGCAGCGTGCGGGCTAGGGACGGCGCCTTGATATCGAGCCATTGCGCCATGCCTCGCTGCGTGTTCGATTGACGGCTTTCGAGGAACGACGTGATCTTCCAGCGGGCCGGATACTGGCCGGTCAGCAGCGCCGTGCGCGACGGCGAGCAGATCGGCGAGTTCACATAGAATTGCGTGAACCGGATGCCCTCGGCGGCCATGCGATCGATATTCGGCGTGCTGATCTTCTTCTGTCCGTAGCACGACAGGTCGGCGTAACCCATGTCGTCGATCAGCAGGAACACGATGTTGGGCCGGCGCGGGGGCGTCCGGGAATCAGCCGCGGCGACAATCGTCGACAGGCCGAAGAGCAGCGATAGTGTGGCGATGACGCGGTGCATGACTTCACTTTACCCGCTGCGTTAAAGGACCACAGGGCAAGGCACGATTTGCCACCACACCTGGCACTAGCTGCCAAGGATCGGCAACGCGACCTTTGTAGAACGATCGGCGTCGTCCGCATGCCCGTTGTGCATGGCGGCGAAGATCGGCTCCATGCCGGGGGCGCGGCCGATGGTCGTTTTGTCGATCTGCTTCACGTCGCGCATCGGCGGGTGCGGATCGGGCAGCAGGTCGGGGGAATCGGGGCCGTCGTGTTTTTTGAGGATGTGGTAGTACTGATCGCGCTGGGCCGGCACGTGGCCGGTTTCGCGGATCAGGCGGCACAGCTCGCGGACGGCCAGGCGATACGTCGTGCCGGCGGCGCTGACGACGTTCTCTTCCATCATCGCCCCGCCCATGTCATTCGCGCCGTAATAGAGCGCGAGCTGCCCGATCTTCGGGCCCATCGTCACCCAACTGCTTTGCAGGCTGGCGACGTTGTCGAGGAACAGCCGGGCGATGGCGAGCGTGCGCAGGTAGCTCGCGGCGCCGGCGCTGCGGACGACGCGGCCGCGCAGGATGTCTTCATTCGTGCTGTCATCGAACGGGCCATAGGTGGCTTCGTCCCACTCCTTCGCCCGGCCCAGCGGCGTGTTCTCGCGCTGGAACGGCCAGTGGATGAAGGCGGTGTAAGCGCCGGGCTCGACGGTATTGAACTTCGGCTTGGTGAACGGAGATTTCTCAAACACGCCCGGCCAGCGACGGCGAATCGCGTCGATATCCACATCGGGAATCCGCCCGGCCCGCTCTTCGTACGCATTGTCCTTGCGAACCCACAGCGTGTAATCCTGCATGTCGCGGATCGCCGCCATGTGCTCGATACGCTCGCGGACGAATTCAATGTGGCCGATCAGCATGGTCGCGCTGGTGTTCAACCCTTCTTCGTGGGCGACGCGCATCACGCGCAGCCAGTCGTCGCCGGTGCATTTGCCGATGCCGATGCGCCGGCGGACGCGCGGCGCAAAAATCTCGCCGCCGCCGCCGGGGATGGTGCTGAGTCCGGCAGCTTTAAATCGGCGGATGATGTCGCGCACGTCCATGCCGAAGAACCGCTCGAACTCCACAAACTCCGGCGGGCTGAACGCGTGGATGTGGATGGACGGATACTTCGTTTTGATGAACCGCAGCAGGTCTTCGTACCACTCGATGGGTAGGCGGTCGTTCATGCCGCCTTGCATGAGAATCTGCGTGCCGCCGATGCTGATGAGCTCTTCGATCTTCTCGCCGATCTTGGCGTAATCGAGCGTGTAGCTGTCGGCGTCTTCATGATCGCGGCGGAAGGCACAGAACGTGCACTTGGCGGTGCAGACGTTGGTGTAATTGATGTTGCGATCGATGACGTAGGTGCGGTGCGCGTAGGGGTGCAGCCGATTGGCAACGGCGGTGGCCCAGTCGCCGAGATCCTGCAGGGAGGCGTGTTCGTGCAGTTCCAAAGCTTGGGCTTCGGTCAGCCGGGCACGGCCTTCAACGACGGCATCGATGTCAAAAGATAAACGCGGCATGTCTGATTAGAGTTTAAGGGAGGTGGCGGCTGGTCGGTAGATCGTTCAATGGTTTCATTAGCGGCGAAAACAATGTGAAATCGCCGTAAGTGTGATTTTTAACGCGAATCTTGCTCCGAATATTTACAAACGCGCAGCGCGGGTTAACTCCAAGGCAGGGAACGGGTAAGGCCATAAAAATGAGCGCTGCGACTGTACGGAGCCTACCCAGACCGCCATGTGACTTATGGCCGATGGTGCAGCAAATCGACCTAAACCGGGCTCGCGGTTATTCGCGGCGCAACCCGGTGCCGAAGTTGAGCGTGTAATGCACATCGCGGATTAATCTTCAACGACAGAGGCCGTGTCGGTAGTTTCAACCGGAATTCTGAAATCGGATGCAATTTCAATCCCGCAAAAGATGACAGCAAGAAGACAAATGCCTGCAACGCAGCCCCACACGACGGGTGAGAGCCCAGATTGAAGCAGATAAGTGATCTGCAGGACTGTCGTCGCCGCCATCAGTAAGCAAACAACGGACTGAGATATATAATACCACTTCGGCCGTCGACTTTGGTTGCGCGGCGACTTCCGTCCCATGCCATCTATTTTACTGAGACCGTCACCGCGTGTCGGCCGAAAAGCAGTCAAATTTTTGCATATTTTGAATCGAGAATCGATTCGTCGAAACGACCCTCATTTAGCGTCTGGCTTGAGCGGCGTCAGAAAGAGGGTGGTTTCGGTCGCAACCGCATAGATGAAATCGCCCGCAGCGACGCCGAGCCTATCAAGCATTTCCTGGGGCAGGATGATTCCGACGTCGTCACCGATGGCGATCAATTCCAAGAGTGTTTTCATCCTATCGCTCCTGTTGCGGCGGCCTGCGTCTCGCGGCACCTATTTTACCGCCCGAATGTTCGAAGACCCATGATCCGACACAGCCCTAAGTAGGTGAGCCCGCCCATGCCGCTAATCAGCACCAGCTGGGCCAGCCACAGCGTGCGGTCGTCGGTCGAGGGGTAAATCGGCAGGGCGCGGACAACTATGCAGACGAACAGCATTACGACCGTCGCCAGCAGAATTTTCACCGTTGGCCAAACCAGTTCGCTCAGGCCCAGTCCACCCACGCGGCGGTCCAGCATCCAGAGCATCACGATCGCCTGGATCGAAAAGCTCACAAGCGTGCCGATCGCCATTGCGGCTTCGCCGAAGTACCAGAGCAGCGGCACCTCCACCACCACATTCGCCACGATGTTGATGATGCTGGCGTACAGCGGCGTCTTGGCGTCATGCAGCGCGTAATACGCGCGGTTGATCACCTGCAGCATCGAATACGCCCAGATGCCGCCGGCGTAGACCATGGTGTCGCGCGTGATGAGCGTGGCGTCATGGGCGGTGATGTAGCCGTGCTGGAACAGCAGCCGCACGGCCGGCTCGGCGACTAGGATCAGGCCGACGCTGGCGGGGATGCCTTCCCACAGCGTCGCCAGCACGCCCTGCCGGACGACTTTGCGGAACTCGCTGCGGTCTTCCGCGATGGCGGCGGTGCTGAGGCTGGGGTAGATCGCCGTCGCGATGGCGATCGCGAAAATGCCCAGCGGGAACTGGTACAGCAACTGGGCCAGGTTCAGGTGAACGACCGCGCCGGCCTCCATTGGGTAGCGAATGGAATGGCCGGCCAGATCAAAGTGCGTGATGACCTGGCCGCTGGTGGTCTTGCCCTGCATCAGGCCGGCGCTGATGCCCTTATCGAGCGCCACGCTGATTTGAAGGACCGCCGCGCCCATGGCGACGGGCAGGCTGAGGCGCAGCATCTTCTTCGTATCCGGCGTCCAGGCAGGCAGGCTCAATCGAAAGCGGAAACCCGCGGCCCGCAGCGCCGGCATCAGCACCATCACCTGTAATCCGCCAGCAAACAGCACCGCGCCCGCAAGCCAGAAAGCCAGACGCGTCTGCAGCGCGTTGATGTGCGGATCATTCGGATCGCCATGCCCGCGCAGGCCCAGCCACCACGCGCCGCCGAAGACGACGACAATGTGAACGACGTTCAGCAGCACCGGCGCGAAGGCCGGCGCGCCGAACCGTTTGTGAACCTGCAGAATCGCGGACAGAAACGCCCCGCCGCAGACCAGTACCACGTACGGCAGCATGATGGCGGTGAACTGCAGCATCAGCAGCACGTCGGCCCGCTCGCCACCGCGGTAGGCCAGCATCAGGCCGGCGAGGATGATTTCGCCGAGGATGGTCAGCGCGATCAGCAGCGTCGCCAGCAGCTTCACACTGCCGGCGGCGAAGTGTTCGGGCGTGTCGCCGTTTTCGGTCTGGCCGCGCCGAACGGCTTGGGCGTAGAGTGGGATAAATGCCTGCGAGAGCGCTCCTTCGCCAAGCAATTTCCGGAAAAGATTCGGCACGAGAAACGCGATGGCGAACGCGTTGGCGGCGATCGACTGCGCCCCCAAAAAATGCGCGGCCACGCCTTCCCGCACCAGGCCCAGCACGCGGCTAAGCAGCGTCAGGCCGCCGATCAGGCGAGCGCTGCGGTGGAGGGATTTGGAAGAGGTTTCGGCTTCGGACATTCTTGTCCCCTCTCCCGGTACTGCCGGGAGAGGGCTAGGGTGAGGGCTTACGACGAAAGACGTTGGCAATCTGAAAAAGGACTGACGTTTGAGTTCGCTCGCGCATACAACGGCTTACACGCTGCACCGTGAGAAGCCCTCACCCTAACCCTCTCCCGGCCATACCGGGAGAGGGGATAAGATGGCGCCGGCCGTGGGCACTAGGGTTCGCGGGGATCACCACCCGAAACGCTGCTCTTTCCAAGGGTCGCCTTTCATGTGGTAGCCGTTCTGTTCCCAGAAACCGGGGGCATCGGTGTAGCGAAGCTCGATGCCGCGCAGCCATTTGGCGCTCTTCCATAAATACAGCCGCGGGACGATGCCGCGCACTGGGTAGCCGTGCTCGGCGGTGAGTTCCTGGCCGTCCCATTGGTACGCGAGGATGCAGTCGTCGGCGATGAACTGGTCGAGGGAGACGTTCGTGGTGAACCCGTTCTCGCCGTGGCACATGACGAATTTCACGTCGGGATCAGGCTTGGCGCGTTCGATGATCGCACGGGTCGGCACGCCAGTGAAGCGGTTGTCCAAGCGGCTCCAGTGCGTGACGCAGTGCATGTCGCAGACGACATCAACGCTGGGCATGGCCCGCAGTTCGTCGTAGGTCAGTTCGTATTCGTTGTCACATCGGCCGAAGACGCGCAGGCTCCAGCCGGGCGCGTGCGGGTCGACCTTCGGCACCTTGCCGTAATGCAGCACGGGCCATTTGGCGGTGAGCGTCTGGCCGGGCGGCGTACGCGTTTTGGCATCGCCGCGCTGGGTGTCTGGGGAGATGATCGTTGGCCGGGCCGGCTCGCTCGTGTGCTCGCTCATGGCGGCATTATACGGGTCGCTACGGCGTTGGCGTGACCAGTTTGCCGGCGGCGGCGCGGACATTCGGGTCGGAATCGTTCAGGCAATCGAGCAGGAATTCAGAATCGGTTCGCAGTTCTGCGGGTGGCCGCGGGTCCAGCGTGGCGGCGGCGACGAAGGCGGAAATGCGGTCGGCGGCTTCGGGCGGGAGGCGGCTGGTATCGAGCTTCATCGCCGCCTGAACGCCGCGGGAGCCGAGATCGGTTAAGGCGGTGCTGGCCTTCTGCCGGGCGGCGGGTTCGGCGTTGGCGAGCGCGGCGGCGAGTTGCTCGATTGCCTTGGCGCTGGCGGGGTCGATCGGCAGATTGGGGAAGGCGCGGTAGACGTCGCCGGCGGCCGGGGCGAGCGGGCTGCGGCCGCCGCAGACGAGGCGCAGCAGCGGCGCGAGGTATTGGCGCACTTCGACCGGCCGATCGATGCGAAGCTGCCGGGCCGTGGTTGATCGCACCAGCACGTCGGCCCGCGCTTCACTCGGCCCGGCCGCCAGTTCCACGAAATCTTTGCCGAAGACGACGGTGATCAGCTGCACTTCATTGTCGCGCACGCGCGCGGCCTGTAGCACCTGCTGATGCGGTTGGATATCGACTTTCGTCAGGCGCAGCTTTTCATCCGGCGTCACCGTTTCCGGCGCGGCCAGCAATTGCATGAACTGTGTGCCGTCGGTGCGCGTGTCGTTCCAGAGCCGGCCGACGCAGCTGAGCTTCCAGGCGAAATCGCTGCCGATCAGGCGGACGAGGGCGACGCGATAGCCTTTAAGCAGCGGCTCGGCCCGCTCGGCGGGTTTTGAAACGATGGTGAACCGGCCGTCGACATCCGCGAAGGTGAAGAGCTCGCCGGGCGAGAACGTTGCTTGGGGCTGAGCGAAACGGCCGTCGATAACGACCCAGCCGGGGCGGGTGAAATTCTTGACGCGCTTCTGGAGGACCGGCGGCAGTGTGGATTGGCCGAACGCCACGGTCGGACCCAGGAGCGCGGCTGTTACGAGCAAGCCGGCTGTAGTCCGCCGTGACGTCATTGTGGCTAAGTTAATCGAAGCAGGCGTTTCCGCCCATTAGCGGCTGCCGGTTATTGGCCGCCGATTACCGACCGTAGTAGTAACGGCCGCTGCTGTAGCCGTTGTAGTAATACGCGGGCGGCGGGGCGTACACCGGGGCCGGGGCATAAATCGGCGGCGCGGCATAGACCGGCGGAGCGTAGTACACCGGCGGCGGGGCCTGGTAGACCGGGGCCTGCTGATATACAGGAGCCTGCTGATACACCGGGGCCTGCTGGTAAATCACTGTGGGCGGCGGCGAAACATAAACCGGGCGTTCGACGATCACCGGAGCGCGGTACGGCGGCGGGCAGTAGTAGCCCGGGGCATAGCGGTATCCGCTGTAGTAACCGCCGTAGCCACCACGATAGCCGCCCGTGCTCAGGCCGAAGCCGAACGAAGAGCCGCCGCCGTAGCCATAGTCGGAAAAGCCGAAGGAAAGGCCGACGCTCGTGTGGCTGCCGCCGTGGTAGCCCCCACCATATCGACCGCCGCGGTCGGCAAACGCCGTTGTCGCAGAGGCAAGCACCAGACCGGTTGTGAGCAGGGTTTTAAGCAACATCTTCAGACTCCTTGGACTTACCATTTTAGACCCGGATCACGCAAAAAGGTTAGCGAAATCGGGCTCGTCCTTAAAGAGATCGGCGAGGGGGCTGGCAGGCTAAACCTGCAGTTTTTGGGCAGTTTCCTGCTCCGCCGCCTGCCACCACAACTGCTGGTGGTGGTGAATGGTCAACAGCAACCGGTGCCGGGGGAAAAGAACGGAAAAATCACTGGTATTCAGGTTTTGCAGCAGGGTTTCGACAAGGCCGGACAATCCGTCTTCGCCAGGGGTGAAGGCGATTGCGTCTCCCGTCGTCCGCGGCCGCAGCATCTCAGGATCGATCCCCACCGCCCTCAGTGCCGGTGCCAGCCACGGCCCGTTGCCATGGTCTAACTCGAAGGCCCAGTGGCTTTTGGGCATCAGCCATGCCTCGCCGTCGATCACGGCTGGCCAAACGTTGCCAAGCTTCTCCGCCAAATTTTTTGGATACGGCAGCGGCACGCGAACACTGTTGGCAGCCATCTCCGGGCGGATGGTCGGATCATCCGGCCCCAGCCAGCCGGCGATGTGCGGCGTCTCGCCCGCTGGGAAGCCGAGCGCCCCCGTGTTGTAATAGACGCACCGCAGGCCGAGGATCTCAACCTGCCTCAGAACGTCTGCGTAATCGACGATTCGCGCCACGCAGCCAAGTTAACAGGTTGGCTCAGCACCGTATAACTGCACAATGGACCGGACATGACGACCAACGAATGCCTGCTCTTCCCCTACGCCCGCTCCAGCTTCATCCTCAATGGCATGACGCTCGACCTGAAGGGCGACGACTGGCTGCACACCGCCGTCGATGAATCGAACTGTGCCGCCTGGATCATCGGCCACCTGATCGTGGTCGAACACTGGGCCATGAGCCACATCACCGAGGCTACGCCGTTCAAGGTGGATGAAGCGTTCAAGGCAACCTTCGGCAAAGGATCAATGCCCACCCCCAAGACCGACTACGGCGACATCTCCCGCCTCATGCCGATGTGGACCATGCAACGGACGCGGATGGTGGAGCTGGTGACCGCCCTGCCGGCCGCGGATTTTGATAAGCCGATCGAACACCCGACGTTCAAAAACATCGGCCAGCTCGTCGCGCTGATTCCCGTGCACACATCGCTGCACACCGGGCAGATCAGCACGATCCGCCGTTCGCTCGGCAAACCGGCGCTGTTCTGATGCGTGCCATCGCCAAGCCCAGGAAAATCGTCCTCACCGGCGGCCCCGGTGCGGGGAAGACCGTCGTCACGGCCGCCCTCTTGCCGCACTTCGGCGACCAGCTGGTGCTGGTGCCCGAGGCGGCGACGGCCGTTTATCTGAAGCTCGACACCCGCTGGGACCGCCTCGACGAAGCGGGCCGGCGGCGCGTGCAGACACTGATGTATCAGCACCAGCTCGAGCAGGAGCAGCGCTTCGCCGCCGACTATCCGAACGCCGTGCTGCTGCTGGACCGCGGTACGATCGACGGCGCCGCCTACTGGCCCGACGGCGAAGCGGCCTTCTGGTCGGCCGTGGGCACGCGGCACGCCGATGAGATCGCCCGCTATGACGCCGTCCTCTGGCTCGAAACCGCCGCCGCCCTGGGCATCTATGACGGCGCGGCCAGCAATGAAGTCCGCTTCGAAGACGCCGCCACCGCCGTCGAAAGCGGGCGGAAACTGCTTCGCCTCTGGCATGATCATCCGAATCTGCATCACGTCGGCGCGTTCGTCAGCGTGGAAGACAAGATCTCGGCCGTCGTCGAAGTCATCACCGGGCTGATCTAATTTACATTCGTATTTCTGCTGCCGCTTGAGTGTGGCGGCGGGTTCGCGTGATAGCATTGAGCGATGCTGCTACGCACGATGATCGCTGCCGGGCTGATGGGAATCACTGCGTTCGCTCAGGCCGAGGAGCCCGCCCCGATCGACGTGCAGATCACCGTCAACGCCGACAAGCCCATCGGCCCGATGAAGCCGATCTACCGCTTCTTCGGTGCAGACGAGCCGAACTACGCGTATATGAAAGACGGCCGTGCATTGCTGCACGACATCGGCCAGCTTGGCGCGCCGCCGACTTACTTCCGCGCCCACAACATCCTCTGCTCTGGCGATCTCACGCCCGCGCTCAAGTGGGGATCGACCAACATCTACACCGAAGACGCTGCCGGCAAGCCGATTTACGACTTCACGACCGTCGACCGCATTTTCGACGCCTACCTCAGCAACGGTGTTCGCCCGTACGTCGAGCTCGGCTTCATGCCCGAGGCGATGAGCACGCACCCGCAGCCGTATCAGCATTCCTGGCGCCCGGGCCTGCCGTACAAAGAGATCCTCACCGGCTGGGCCTATCCGCCTAAAAGCTACGACAAGTGGCGCGACCTTTGCACGAAACTGACCGAACACTTCATCGAAAAGTACGGCCGCAGTGAGGTCGAGCAGTGGTACTTCGAATGCTGGAACGAAGCGAACGGCCTGTACTGGAAGGCGTCCGTCGAAGACTGGTACAAGCTGCACGACTACGCGATCGACGGCGTCCGCCGCGCGCTGCCGACCGCCCGCGTCGGCGGCCCGCACTCGGCCGGCAGCGGCGGGAAATTCACCCGCGATTTTCTGGAGCATTGCCTGCACGGCACGAACTACGCGACGGGCCAGAAAGGCACGCCGCTGGATTTCATTTCGTTCCACGCCAAAGGCGCACCTACGTTTGTTGAGGATCACGTTCGCATGGGCATCGCCAGCCAGTTGAAGGCGATCGACGGCGGCTTCAAGATTGTCCGCGAATTTCCCGAGCTGAAGAACACGCCGATCGTCCTCGGCGAATCCGATCCCGATGGTTGCGCCGCCTGCCAAGGCAAACAGCTCGGCTATCGCAACGGCACGATGTACGCGAGCTACACCGCAGCTTCGTTCGCGCGAAAATACATGCTGGCCGACAGTAATGGTGTGAACCTGGAAGGCGCGGTTACTTGGGCGTTTGAGTTCGAAGATCAACCGTATTTTCCGGGCTCGCGCGTGATGGCCTCGAACGGCATCACCCTGCCAGTCTTCAACGTCTTCCGCATGCTCGCGAAGATGACCGGCCAGCGCATCGCGACGACCAGTAGCAGTGAACTTCCCGTCGATCGCATCATCGCCAAAGGCGTGCGCGACACGCCCGACATTGCCGCCTTGTCCACAAAAGAGGGCGACGCCGTTTCCGTCCTGCTGTGGCACTACCACGACGACGATCTCCCCGGCCCCGCTGCAAAGATCACACTGAAACTGACCGGCCTCAATGCTGCCGATTATACCGTCACGGAATACCGCATCGACGATACGAATTCGAATGCCTACGCCCACTGGAAGCGCGAAGGCTCCCCCGTCGCCCCCGATGCCGACTTGTACTCTGAAATGAAAACCGCCTCCGCCCTGCAAACCACCGGACCGGCAAAGTCGATCACCGTGACGGATCACGCCGCGACCATCGACGTCACCCTTCCGCGCCAAGGCGTGGCGCTCCTGCGGATCCAAATTCCGAAGAATTAGGCCGACAACGGCCGTGGGAAACGTTACTGTGAGTGCGAGGGTCGGGAGACCTGCGCTTTGAAATCCGCCGGCCAACGATGAGAGGGCTCCCTCTCGGCGACCCCGAACTTCAGCAAAACGTTTTCACCTCACCCAAACAGACGATAAGTTTTTAACGCCACTGCGAAAGCAGTGGCGTCTGCCGTTCGGGCCGCCCGCATATGCGCCCGCGCACGCATTTTTCCCGACAATCGAGTTTTCTTTCCACCGATTTTCTCTGGGTTCCCACCCCCGTTGCACGGCCCGCGCGTCGCCGGCGCATGCGCGCTGTTCTTATGAAAGGACAGCCGAATGCGAAACGATCTCGCTCGACTCAACAGCACCAATCCCCTTCTCGCCGATGACGGCACGCGGCTTCGCACCGCCGCCGATCAGCTGCTGACGACGGCCCGGTTTCGCCTCGATCGACTCTGGGCGTACTACCGCAATCCGATGCGCGTCGAGGCGATGATTGCCGACGATGCCCCCGCCCGGCCGTATCGCCAGGCGCAGGAATGGGGCCTGCCGTCGCGCATCACTGGCCACGTTGCTGGCGACAATGTATTCGACGCCTCCAGCGTCCCCGGTGTGGCGCGTAAGGAAGTCGTGATCGAAAACGATATCGGCTGGCGCGTCGAAACGCAGGTCGATTTCCTCTTCGGCCGGGC
>JAQGHK010000191.1 GCA_028288875.1 Phycisphaerales bacterium
CGTGTGCTCTTCCGATCTAACCGGCCCTAATGGCGTCCCTAGCCTGAATGTCGGCGCGGTGGGCAGTCCAAACAGCGCCACCAGCGGCTCACTGATCGTCTCGAACCAGGGAGCGCTTCGTACCAACGCCGGCAATACCACCGCCACCATCGGCGGCACGGGCACGGGCACGCTCGCGGTGCAGGATGCCGGCTCAAGCTGGATCCATACCGGTCTTGTCTACGTCGGTGACACGACAGGCAGCACCGTCGGCACATTGAACATCTGGAACGGCGCGACGGTCAACATCTCGTCTACCAATAACGCCGGCACGCTGCGAATTGGTGCTGCCGGCTCGCTGAACCTATCCGGCAGCAATTCCACGCTGAACGTCGATTCGATGGACCTCGCCAGCAACGCCGCCAACGTTCACTTCACGAGCGGCACGTTGAACCTGGCGGGGGCGATCAATAACGTCGGTTCGACGCCGCTGAGCATCGGCGGCACGCTCGGCGGCAGCGGGACGATCAACGGCGGCGTCACCGTCCCCAGCGGCGGCCGCATCCAGCCCGGCGACGGCACGAGCACGGGCACCTTTTCCATCACCGGCCCACTGAATCTCTCTGGCACGATGCAGATGCGCCTGCTGGCGGTGAACAGCTACAGTAAGATCATTGTGGACCCGTCCGCCGGCACGCCGGTTCTGACCGGCACGATCGCCCTTAGCCTGCCGACCACGTACACGCCCGCCATCGGCGCATCCTTCGATCTGCTCGATTTCGCCGGCACCCTCGGCCCCGGCTACACGTTCGATTTCTCCGCCGCTTCGCTCGGCAGCGACAAGCAGTGGGATACCAGCTCCTTCGCCGCCACTGGCTCCGTCAGCGTCTCCGCCGCACCAGAACCCGGCACGGCGACGCTGGCGATGCTCGCCAGTTCGCCGCTGCTGATTCGGCGTCGCCGCCAACGCGTGTGAGGTCGGCCGGCCGTGCATTGCACGTTTGGACTCGCACCCCCGCGGCCGAACAGCCTATCGGCCGACAGCGGGCTTTTGCCGATCGGGCACGTACCTATTTGGCAACCATTCTTTACCTGTCCGGCCGTCTGAAAACCGAGTGTAACACAGCAACAATTCGTTGAAGAAAAAGGCCGGCTTCTCGTAAAGAAGCGTGACAAAATCAGCGAACGTAGCCGCCATTGGCGGCGTGTATCTCTCTGGACGCATCGTCCACGGCCACCAATAAATGGATCCAGCCTTCGGACCGCGGATCACCCAATGAAGATAACTGCTAGCACCACGAGAATGTCCGAAAGCGATGAAGTCATCGTGACCATAAGGCATGTCGTCATCCGGATAGTTGTCTTCTACCCAAGATTCAACCATCTGCTTGGTACGCTCCTTCCATTGCCCAATCGGAAAGATTTCGACGCCTTCTGATTGAGTGGCAGCGTCAGTGTAGAGCAGCATTCCATCGTGTGCGGCATAGATCGCTGCTGCGTCTCGCGAGCCCGGCACGTCCGGGATTTGGGAACGAAGCAAAGAACCACCCGGCGGACCAGCCAGATGCAGCAATGGCGCGAGATAACCCTCAGTATTCGTCGGGTCGCTATTGGCGATACAGGCAAATGCCGGATCCGGGTCGGCGAGCAGTTGCTCGATCAGATGTAGGGCCATATGGGCTCAAGTGCTTCTGCAGGGTAATAAATATTCGACTGCGCGCCCAGATTAACAAGGTTCAGCCCATCACGTTAAGCGGACGCCTGCCCGGGACCTTAACAACTGTACGCGTCTCTTAAACCGTCGCGGCGGAGGCAAGAATCCGCCGATTCCTCTAGAATTTGGCCGACAATTCGGCTAGCCGGCGGTAAAATTGCGGTGCCCGTCGCGACGGCGGAATCGGTGGGGCCGTCTGGCTCCTGCTGCGGTCGCAGGGCGCTTGCTGGGAGGCGTCATGTCTGGTTCTTTTTTACCTTCGGCTGAGTTGGTTCCTGCGTCAGCTTCTGCGTCGGATTCGTCCTCGGAACTGTCCGCGGTCCTCGTGGCGGCGGGGGGCGATGCCGTTGACGTTGGCGGGCGGGCGGCGAGTTCGTGGCGGCATGGGATGTATGCGCGGAAGATCGCCGTGGGGGACGAGGAATTTGCCGGGTTTGAGGCGTTGCGGGCGGCGCTGACCGAGCAGTATCGCCCGCGGAGCACGATCGCGTGGATGCTGGTCGATCGGCTGGCGCGGCTGCAGTGGAAGCTGATGCGGGCGGAGGAGTCGGAGGTGCACGTGATCCATGCCGCCCAGACGCGCTACCGCTCCTATTACGACGGCGGCGAGCACGAGCGAACGCGCGCATTGCCGGTGGATGAAGCCATCGCTCAGGAGCTGAGAGATGACAAATCCGGCCTGCCGAAGCTGCAGCTGTTCCAGATGCGGCTGGAGCGGTCAATCTTTCGGACGATCGGGCTGTTGAAGGATTTACGTAAGTCGCGCGCGAATCTGGGCAAGGGCCGTACCGTGGCGAAGGGGTCGAAATCGGCGTAAGTGCTGGCCGGTGCGAGGGCTGGGCACGCTGCGCGTTCGTAAATATTCGGAGCAAGATTGGCGTATTTTTGGGGACTTATGGACGGTGCATGTTCGATTCCAGGATCCTACGCGACCCCTGGGATGCCCGCGTAGCCGCGAGCTTGCTCGCGCGTCCGGTCCAAACGCGAGCAAGCCCGCGGCTACGCGGGGGAAGACGCCGGAGTGCGCGCCTTCCCTTTCGATCCCTTCGCAATTGCATAGAATGGACTTCGCATGAAAGACTCAGATGTTCTCGTCCTTCAGGAGCCCACGCTGACGTTGGGCGATCAGTTCTACCTGCCGCAGGTCCTCAAAGGGCTCGGCACCACGATGAAGCACATGTTTCGCGTGGTCGTGCAGGGGAAGGACCGGGTTATTCAGTACCCGGAAGAACGCCGTGAGGACCTGCCCATTGGCGAGGGCGGCATGCTCAAGAGCACCTACCGCGGCGTGCACCGCCTGAACCGCGATGAGGAAGGCCGCGTCAAGTGCGTCGCCTGCTTCATGTGCGCCACCGCCTGCCCGGCCAACTGCATCCACATTGAAGGCGGCGAAAGCCCCTGGCAGGACCGCGAAAAGTATCCGATCAAGTTCGACATCGACGAACTCCGCTGCATCTACTGCGGCATGTGCGAAGAGGCCTGCCCGGTGGACGCGATCGAGCTGACCAGTATCTACGACGTGGTCGGCCTGACCCGGCAGGAAATGATCTTCGATAAAGAGAAGCTGCTGCGCGTGTACGACGAGACGGTGAAAGACGAGCCGATGTGATGAGCGTCGTTTGGGTGCCACAGGTCGCGGTATTTCCGAGATCTGTGCCGCGGCCTGACACTTGAAGACACAGGTCTCGGCGTACCGCGACCTGTGGCACCCGACTGCAGCACCCCGCGCCTCTGAACGAGGCAAGACCATCATGCGATTCCCATCCTTGATCAATCTTTCGCGCAGCAAAACGTTTGCCAGCGCGATCGTGCTTTTCGCCATTCAGAACGCGTTCGCCGAAACGCCGGCGACGCGGCCCGCGACACCGCCAGCGATCACGCCGGATTCGAAGAATGTCTGCTATCGCCCGAACGCATCGTCTGACGCGGAGCGGCAGAAATGCACGCTCGACATCTACACCCCGCCCGGCGGGAAGGCCTCTGCCGCGATCGTCTGGTTCCACGGCGGCAACATCACCGGTGGCGATAAGAGCGAAGCGGCGAAGATCGCCAACCCGCTGCTGGATGCGGGCATCAGTCTGATCAGTGCGAATTACCGATTGTCGCCGGCGGTGAAGTATCCGGCGTACGTGGAAGACGCCGCGGCGGCGGTGGCGTGGGTGATGGATCACGCCGACCAGGTGGGCACGACGGCCGATCACGTCTTCGTCGGCGGTTACTCCGCGGGCGGATTCTTGGCGTGCGCCGTCGGCACACAGCCGCAGTGGCTCGCCACTCACGGGCACAAGCTAGCCGACCTGCGCGGCATCGTCGGCGTCAGCCCGCAGGTGTTTACGCACTACACGATCCGGGCCGAGCGCGGGATTAAAGACCCGACGATCACGCCGGTGATCGACGACGCCGCACCGGTATTCTACGCCGCCGCCGATCTGCCGCCGATTCAGCTGTTCGTCGGCGATCACGACATGGACACCCGCCGCGAAGAACTTGAATATTTCATGGCGATCCTGAAGGCGAAGAAGAACACGACGTCGACGCTTACGCTAACCCCGAACCGCACGCATGGCACGATGACGAACCACGCTGCCGAGCCGGGCGATCCACTCGGCGTGGGACTGGTGAAATTCATCCAGTCGCACGCCAATGCCGCGCCGGCGACACAACCCGCAAAAAGTGCCGCAACGCAGCCCGCGAATTAGGCCATTTTTGGCCGCATTGTCCTGGGCCTTGCGTTAGAATCGGCCCGAGAAGAATCGCTCATGCAACCGCTCCATATCGGCAATCTCCGTCTCGCCACCAACCTGCTGCTCGCGCCGATTGCCGGGTACTGCGACGTCAGCTATCGGCTGGTCGTGCGCTCTTGCGGCGGCGTGGGATTGGCGGTCACGGATCTGCTTTGTCCGGAAGCGGTGCTGAAAGAAAACACGCGCTCGCTGGAACTGGCGGCGACGTGTGAGGCGGATTCGCCGGTGTCGATGCAGCTGTACGGCGGCAATGTCGACACGCTTTGCGACGCGGCCCGCTGGGCGGAAGACCGCGGGGCGCACGTCATCGACATCAACATGGGCTGCCCGGTCGACAAGATCACCAAGCGCGACGGCGGCAGCAAACTGCTGTGCGACCCGGACCGCACGCTAAAGATGGTGGACCGCGTGAAAGGCGCGCTGCGCCACACGCCGCTGACGGCCAAGCTGCGGCTGGGGTGGGATGATTCGTGCATCGTCGCGCCGTCGATGGCGAAGCGATTGGAAGAGGCCGGCGTGGCGATGATCACGATCCACGGCCGCACGACGGCGATGAAGTTCATGGGTCAGGCGCGGCTGGACGGCATCGCCGAAGTGGTGGCGGCGGTGAACCACATTCCGGTGATCGGTAACGGCGATATTAAAACGCCGCAGGACGCCAAGCGGATGTTTGAGGTCACAGGATGCGCCGGCGTGATGATCGGCCGCGCGGCACTCGCCGCGCCCTGGATCTTCCGCGACACGTGGAGCTATCTCACGACCGGCGTCATCCCTGAGCCGCCGACGATTGAAGAGAAGTGTCAGTTGATGACCGATCACTTCAACAACATTCTTCACTATCGCACTGTGCACGCGGCGGTGATGACGATGCGGAAGCGTGTCAGCTGGTACGCGAAGCAAATGAATCCCTGCCGGCCGATGCGGGATGCGATGTTGCTGATTAATTCGCCGGAAGATTTCTATCGCGTGGTGCGGGAATTCTTGGAATGGCGCGCGGCGGGGGCACCCGTCGAGACGGACGTTATTGCGGCGTAAGTTGGCGGCGTTTTTGTAGGGGCGACATACAGGTCGCCCGCGAGCGTCAAATAGCGTCCGGACGGGCGACCTGTATGTCGCCCCGACAAAACGCCGCGCGTGACATGGATCACGGTTCGCGGCCGAGGATGCGTTCGACGCTTTCGCCTAACACTGGCGCAGGGCTCGGTGTGAGTTTTGGTTTATCCAAAGTCCCCGTCACCGTGAAATGTGTGAACTGTCGGCTGACTGAACCAAAAAAGTAGGC
>JAQGHK010000206.1 GCA_028288875.1 Phycisphaerales bacterium
CTTCGATTCC
The DNA here is from genome assembly GCA_028288875.1 of Phycisphaerales bacterium. Taxonomy (GTDB): domain Bacteria; phylum Planctomycetota; class Phycisphaerae; order Tepidisphaerales; family Tepidisphaeraceae; genus RYN-431. The sequence continues at coordinate 11 of JAQGHK010000206.1, forward strand.
AGCACCGGGCCTTGCTCGATGTGCAGTTCCAGATATGCGGCCGCCTTCTTTAATTCGTGCCGGGCCTCGAGGGCGAGGTGCATTTCGATGCCGTGTTCACGCACGGCGTCGGCGAGCGTGATGCCATCTTTGTCTTTCAGATCGCGGACGTAATCGGGCACGAGCGAGCCGCTGGCGGCGCTGCTGCCGAACAGGCTGCGGCCGAAGCGGGCGCCTTCTTCGTCGGCCCAGTCGACCAAGCGCACGGTGACGGCCGGCGTGCCTTCCGATGCGAGGCGACGCAGCACTTCCAATCCGGCGACAACATTCAGACAGCCGTCCAGCCAGCCGCCGTTGGGCACGCTGTCGATATGGCCGCCGATGAGCAGTTCCTTGTCGCTGGTGCCCTTGAGTGTCGCCCAGAGGTTGCCGGCCGGGTCCTGCTTCACTTCGACGGGCAGGGTCGACAGCTTTTCCTTCAGCCAGTTGCGGGCCGCGGCCCAGGTCGGCGTGAAGGCGACGCGCTGCGCGCCGTTGGCGTCGCCGGTAAGCGAGCGGAGTTCTTTGAGGTCATCGACGACGCGCTGCGGGGAGAGAGCGGACATAGACGCATCTTACACGTGACGCGGAAGCCCGAAATCAGAAACCAGAAATCCGAATCAAATCCGAGTGACGAAATCCAAAGAGGATGAACCACGGAGAGCACGAAGAACACGGAGAAGGCAAAATGCGGCTTTGCTTTTTCTCTGTGTTCTTCGTGCTCTCCGTGATTTCATCTCTACTTCGTCATTCTGGTTTCGGATTTGATTCGGATTTTTGATCATTCGGCTTTTTTTACTCCGCCACGATCTGCGGGCGCGTGCTTTCGACGATCGCCATCAATTCCTTCTGCTCCTGCGTCTGCACCTTATGCGCGTCAAGGCTGGCTTTGAGATCGCCGAGGGCGGCTTCGAATTGGTCGGTGGTAATTCCCATTTTCTCATGGCTGGTCTTCATGTCGCGCCCGTCGTAGTGGGCAGGACCGCCGCTCTTGAGGGTGAAGAATTGCACGATGTGTTTTTTCATCTCCTCGATCTTGGCGGGCGTGGGGTTCCAGCTGGCGTCTTTGGCGCCGACGCCCATCACGCCGCCAGACTTCACGCCCAGGCGCTTCCAGTTCACGCTGGGGTCGGCGATGGCGCGATCGATCCAGTCGCTGGTAATGGTCTTGAGCCCGTCCTCGCCGCCGAGGCGGTCGTACAGGCTTCGGTGGGTGTCGGTCTGGTTCATGCCCTCGCCGCGGAGCTGCTGAATCTTGGCGACGTTTTCCTCGGCGCGCTGGTCGGCCTCGGGGCTGCCGCTGGTGTGGAATTCAGGATCCTTCTTTTCTTTCTCCGTCGCGCCGCAACCCGTAAAGGCAACGGCGGCCAAGGCCAGGGCGAACGGGGACAACAGACGAAAGAAAGAACGCGTTGGGGTCATGGCAGAGTGTAGCGCGCCAGTGGGGCGGGCGGCGCTATTTGGATTTGAAATCAGTTTCCTGCCCCGGATCGAGCGCCGTGCCGGGCTTGAAGACCAAGCCGGACATGTCGGTCGAGCCGCCCTCCAGCCGGGGTAGATAGGCCCGGATGAACGCGTTCCGAAGCACGTTGCCGATGGTCGTCAGCAGATCAGGTTTTGGCGTAGTGAAGTCGCCGGAAACGGGGATCTGCGTGCCGAACTGGTCGCGTGCCGCATTCTGGAACGGCAGTTCCACCACGCCCAGCAGCGCCTGCCAGAAGCCGTTGATCAGGTTGCCGCCCCGGAAATCGCGCGGGCCGACGATCTGCAGATGGCGGAACAGCGGTTTGACGTATCCGTCCAGCAGCCCCTCGGTGGCGCTGAGTTCGATGACCAGGTCAAACGTCCCGCGCTCGAAGTTAAACGCGCCATAGGCCTCGGTGAACGCATTGGTTTCGGTCACGTCGAGCCGGAGCAGCCGCAGCGCTAATTGGAATGACGGCTGGTAGGAAAAGGGGTTGAACTTCACATGACATTCCAGCTGGCCGGACTTCATCGCCCGGCCGGTGAGGTCGACGGTGGCGTTCAGCGGATTCGTGCGATTCTGAATGTTCGTCAGGTTCTGCACCTCGGCGTTCAACTGATCAAGAAACACGTCCACGATCGGCACGCGATCCGGCGCGACAAAGTGCAGTGAGCCGTTATGGACGGTCGCGCTGTTGATATCGAACGGCGACAGATCCCGCAGAATCCCCAGCCACGGCCCCGCGCCGGCGGAGGCGCCGGTCTGGTTCTGGCCGGGTGTCGCTTCGGCCACGAAGTTGATGCGGGGCTTTTCAATGAACGCCTTGGCCTTGATCGTTCGCTTCAGAAGGGCGTTCCAGTCGACAGCCAAATCCAGACGCTCGCATTCGAACAGGGGCGCCGTGGCATCGCCAGTGCGTTTACTCAGGGTGATTTTGTTGATCGAGTACTGCCCCTTGTAGAGGTGGATATCGATCGAGGCGATTTTGCCCTTGTATTGGGGGTTGCGATCGATCGTGCGGTTCACGTACCACGTGACCCAGCTGGCCAGGTAAATCCGCCCGATCACGGCGGCGATGATGAACAGGACGACAAAGACGCCCAGCGTCCGCCGGATGCGCCGCCAGCGTTTCCATTTTTTGATGGCCTTGGCCTTGCGAGCTTCTTCTTTGGCATTGTCGGCCGGTGGCGCATCGGCGGGGGGCGTAGCGGGATCGGCCTGAACGTCGGACATGTTCGACAATAGGCCGGTGGCGAGGCGTGCCCGCCGGATTTAACCGGCCATGTCAGCGAGTTTCGCGGGATCAACTTTCATTTCGACCGCGCCGCAATCGCGGCAGGCAATCGCATCGATCTTGACCGTTCCCGTGAAGCTGAAGAACTTTCGAAGCACGGCAGGCTTAAATCCAACACCACCGAGGCTGCCGTCGCTCACTCGCCCTTCGACTAATCTTAAGGAACCGCACTTGGAGCAAACTCGATAAGGTTCCGGCATAGCTCAGATATTACTGGAAGAGCGTCAGCAGCGCGGAGGATTTACTCCCCTTCGCCCGCCGCTTCCTGCAATCGGTAGCCCACGCCGCGGACGGTGTGCACCAGATAACTCGCCACGCCCAGCTTGCGGCGGATGGCGGTCACGTGCACGTCGATCGCGCGATCGGTGACGAACACGTCGCTGCCCATGGCCTTGTCCATCAATTGGTCGCGGCTGAGCACCCGGCCGCGGGCTTGGACGAGCGCGGTCAGCAGTTTGAACTCGGTGAGTGTCAGCTTCACCACTTCGCCGTCGACGGTGGCGACATGCTGGTGCGGGTCGATCGTCAGCGGGCCGGCCTTGATCAGGTCGTTTGAGTCGCCGGCCGACGCGCCGTCGTTGCGGCGAAGAACGCTCGCTAGCCGCGCCAGCAGGATCTTCATGCTGAACGGCTTGGTGACGTAATCGTCCGCGCCCAGCGTCAGGCCGACGATGACGTCGGTCTCTTCGCCTTTAGCGGTCAGCATCACGACAGGGATCTTGGCCGTCTTCGTATCGCCCTTCAGGCGGCGGCAGACTTCCGTGCCATCCAGGCCGGGCATCATCACGTCCAGGACGATCAGGTCCGGGCTGTGCTGCTGGGCCATGCGCAGCGCGCTCGTGCCGTCGGTGGCGCTGAGCACGTCGTAGCCGTTGCGTTCGAGATTGAAGCCGATGAGTTCGACGAGGTCCTGCTCATCGTCGGCAATGAGAATGGTCTTACCTAGTTTGGCCGTCGGCGTACGCTTCACGTCGCTGGTCTTGGTCATCACGGTCATGCCTTCTTCCGCGAGTATTTGCGACGGACGGGGCAGAACTGTCAAGACGCTAACCGGGCCTTAACACGAAGCTGGCGAGGAACCAACGATTGTCGCCGATTAAGCCGAAAAACGGCCTCAGATCGACGCAGATGGACGCAGATGAGAAAGGGTATCCCTTTCCTCTGCGTCCATCCGTGCTCATCTGTGGCCCATGGGCCGTCCGACGTTTAGGCCGGAACGGCGTCGATCGCGCGGTCGAAGTTCTTGTGCTGCTTCATCGCTTCCACAAACGCTTTGACGACCTCCACCGTGATCGGCCCACTGATCACGCCCTGCGTGTCGGCCGTTTTTCCAGCCGGCAGCTTCAGGTCGATGCCCGCCTTTTTGATCACCGCGCTGGCGTCGCCGACGACGGCGATGGCCTTGCCGTGCGTGAAGGCCTCGGCGACGAAATGCAGCGCCAAGCCGTTCTTCAGGATGGCGTCCACGCTGGCCTTGCCGCCGGGGATGATGACCGCGTCGTACGCCACCGAGGCCGCGTTCGGCGCGGGCTTGGCGACCTTCACAGGGCTACCGTCGTCGGCCTTGAGCGGGGCGACGCTCTTGGCGATGACGTCGACGATCGCCTTCTGCTTTTCGAGCATCGTTTTGATCTCTTTGACGTCTTTCGCGTCGACGCCGTCGGCGGCCAGCAGCGCGACCTTTCGGCCCACGATGTCCTTGCACGGCTTGGCCATCGAAAGGGCCGGGCTGGTGTTGTTGTGCGGCTTGCTCTTGCGCTTGGACTTCACCGCCATGCCGATGTTCGCCGCGACTTTGTTCGCCAGCTCGTCAGCGACGTTGATGAGGAGTTCGTCCAGCACGCGCTGCTTTATTTCGACGACGTCGCACATGTTCAGCTCGAAGCTGAGGGCGGCCACGATGTGGTCCTTCTCCCATTGGGCCATGCTGTTCCAGAAGAGCGTGGCCTGGCTGAAGTGGTCGGAGAAGCTTTCGCTGCGTTCGCGGATCTTGTTGCCGTCCACGTGCGCCGTGAAGCTGCGGAAGGCGTTCGGGTCTTTTGACTCGTGCATCGGACAGCCGCCGGCCAGGCTGTTCGGCGAATAGGCCACGCGGCCCTTGTGGATGAACTGCTGACCTTCGCCGTCGCGCTGATTGTTGCTGAAGGGGCAGGTCGGCAGATTGATCGGCAACTGCGCGAAGTTCTGGCCGACGCGCTTGATCTGCGTATCCAGATAGCTGAACAGCCGGCCTTGCAGCAGCGGGTCGTTGCTGAAGTCGATGCCGGGCACCAGGTTGCCGGGGCTGAAGGCCACCTGCTCGGTCTCGGCAAAATAATTATCCGGGTTGCGGTTCAGCACGAGCTTGCCGAGCGGGCGGACGGGGACGAGTTCTTCGGGAACGATCTTGGTCGGGTCGAGAATATCAAAACCGTACTTCAGTTCGTCGGCCTCGGGGATTACCTGTACGCCGAACTCCCACTCGGGGAAATCGCCGCGCTCGATGCTTTCCCACAAATCCCGCCGGTGGAAATCGGCGTCCTTGCCCATGAGCTTGGCGCTTTCATCCCAGACAAAGGAGTGGATGCCTTTCTTGGGCTTGAAGTGCAGCTTCACGAAGACCGATTCGTTCTTGGCATTGATGAAGCGGAAGGTGTGGATGCCAAACCCTTCCATCATGGTCAGGCTGCGCGGCAGGGTGCGATCCGACATCACCCACATGATCATGTGCATGGCCTCGGGGGTGAGGCTGATGAAATCGTAGAACGTGTCGTGCGCACTGGCGGCCTGCGGGATTTCGTTGTGCGGTTCGGGCTTCACGGCGTGGATCAGGTCGGGGAACTTGATCGCGTCCTGAATGAAGAAGATCGGGATGTTGTTGCCGACCATGTCGTACACGCCTTGGTCGGTGTAGAACTTGATGGCAAACCCGCGCACGTCCCGCGGCGTATCCGCACTGCCACGGCTCCCGGCGACGGTGCTGAAGCGCAAGAAGACCGGGGTGCGTTTGCCTTTCTCCGTCAGGAAGCCGGCCTTGGTGATGTCGCTGGCGTCGGCGGTGCATTCGAAATAGCCATGGGCGGCGACGCCACGGGCATGGACCACGCGCTCGGGGATGCGCTCGTGATCGAAATGCATGATCTTTTCGCGGAAGTAGAAATCTTCCAGCAACGTCGGCCCGCGGGCACCCGCCTTCAGCGAATTCTGATCCGTCCCGACAGGGAGCCCCTGGTTGGTGGTGATGGCCTCGCCGGACTCGATCGTGTCGGCTTGCAGGGCAACGTCTTTGGCCGTTGGCGGGACCTCGGTGTGGGGAACGGGCGATTTCTGTGCGGGCTTGTCGGATTGCTTGGCTTTCATGCGGACGCCTTCTGCCGTGGCGCGCACTGCTACCTTAAAACGCGAG
>JAQGHK010000215.1 GCA_028288875.1 Phycisphaerales bacterium
CGGAAAACACGCCGGCGAGGGCGTTCGCGCTACTCGTGCATCGCCTGGGCGCGCCAGCGATCGAGAAACTCGGTCCGCAGTTTCTGCTGGGTGAGATCGACATTGCTGGCTTCCAGGAAGCCTTGGAGGAGAGTGCCCGTGTTGTTTTCGAGCGGTTTGCCTTCGATGGCCCGGCCGCTGGCATCGGTTTCCTGGAACAGATTGCTGCCGAGCGAGTTCAAGCCTTCCGGATTGCTGAACTGGTACAGGTTGATCTGCCCGACGGTCGTTTTAGCGACCGAACCGGCCTGCAGGACCTGAACGACGCCGTCCTGGCTGATGTTGATGTCGGTGGCGCTGAGTGGAATGGAGATCGGCGGGTCCAGGCGGTAGCCGTCCTTCATGCCGAGAACCAGATTTCCATCTCGGTTCGCCAAGAGATTTCCGTTGCGGGTGTAGGCGTAGCCGTCCCCTAGATTGGGACTGACCTTCACGCGCAGGAATCCCGGGCCGTTGATGGCAACGTCAAGATTCCGATTTGTGCTTTCCATCCCGCCCTGTTCCATGTTCAGGTACGTCTCCGCATGGGCGTTTCGAACGCGGCAGCGGACTTCCTTAAACGCGGTGGTTTCGGCATTGGCGAGATTGAACGCGACCACACGCTTGGCGGCGTCGATGGCCTTCACGGTGTCGACCTGCGGTGCCATTGCCATATCAGTAAGGCCGAGGGCGGCCGCGCCGCTGCCGGGCGGCGGGAGGGGGATGCCGGGGTCTTGGCGCGGGGCGCAGCCCGCGAAGCCGGTAAGGACGGAGAGGGCAAGCAGGGCGGGCGAGGCGATTCCGGTTCGCATGAAACCTCCGGTGGTCACGTGTAGCCGGCGAGCATGCTCGCCGTGTTGCGGACGCAATTGACGTTCGGACGCGAAAAAAATGACGCCGAAGACAACGGCCCGGATCGGGGTTTGCCTTCGGCGTCATGGATCTTAGCACTGCTGCGATTCGGTATTGCCGACGGTCAGAACGGCGAGCATGCTCGCCGGCTACACGTGGCAGATCGATCGTCGCTTGGCGACCGAGTTACTTCGTCACGACGACGATTTCTACCCGGCGGCTCTGGGCCTTGCTGCCGCGGGGGGCGGTGTCGCCGAAGGCGCGGACGCCGATCTGGCTCTTGGCGATGCCGTCCTCGGTCAGGGCGGCGGCCACGCTGCGGGCGCGGGCGGCGGACAGGTCGAGGTTGTCCTTCCACTTGTCCTTGGTGCGGGTGATCGGGTCGGTGTCGGTGAAGCCGTCGACGAACAATTTCTTGCTGGCGAACTGCTTCTTGATGACGCTGGCGATCTTGCCGAGGGTGGCCTTGGCGCCGGGCTTGATGGCCGAGTCGCCGCTGGCGAAGAGGACGTCGCCGGGCACGTTCACCGTGATGGTGCCAGCCTTGGTGTCGCGGGTGACGGTGATCCCGGCGAACCCGCCCTCGGCCGGGGCGATTTCGCCGGCGACGGGCTTGTTCATCTGCGCCTGCATATCCGCAAGCTGCTTATCCTTGTCGGCCAATTGGCCTTGAAGGGCGGCCAGATCCGACGCCTGCGGGCGGCCGGCGAGGTCGGTGTCTTTCTGCTTCAGCGAGTCCTGGAGTTCCAGGTTCTGGTTGCGCAGTTGTTTGTTTTCGTCGAGAACTTTGTTCTGACAGCCGAGGTTGAAGGCGGCGGCCGAGATAATCAGTAATGCCGTCCAGGCGCGAGTCATCTTTCGTCTCCCTTGAAAGAAAAGGCGCGCGAAGCGTACCGGGCGTCCGATAATTTCGCCAGACCGGCAGTTTTACCCACCAGGCGGCGACCTTTATGGAGTGGCCGGTCAGTTCGGGTTTGACGCAACACGCTTCTGTGGCACAATGCCTTGCTTAGCGCAATTCCCTTGATCCCATGCTCCTGCAGACCAACAGCTACATCGTCCCGCCGGAGAAACGAGCGGCCCACAACAACCTGATGAAGCGATTTCGTCAGGTGCTTGGCCGCATCGGGTGTGATCATTTTGAGGTCTACGAACAGGTCGGCACCAACTGGTCGGGCGCGGCCGACACCGGCGGGCGCTACGTCCAGCTGATGAAGTTCCGCGACCGCAAGCACTGCCAGAGCGTGCAGGCCGCCGAGCGGCAGGACCCGGCCGCGCAGTCGCTGGTCAAAGAATTCTGCGAGCTGATCAATCTGCCGTACCAGAATGAAAACGGCCTGTTCGCCCACGGCTATTACCTGAGCATTACCGACCCGATCAAAACCCGCGGGCAGGTCGATTCGACCGATGCCGAGTCGGACGCCGACGCCGATTCGGTGATCGATGATTCGGATTCGGACGAAACGGCCGTCGACGTTGTGCCGCATCCGTCGGACGCCTGATTTGATCCGCTAATCCCTTGCCATGCGTCGTGTCATCCGCCTCATTATCGCCGCTTTCCTGCTGACGGGCTGGCTGCTGGCGGCGGCGTCGCTGCACGTGCTGATCCTGCCCGGCTGGAATTTCGGCCTGGTGCCGAAGGATCATCTGGGCTTCACTGATACCTATGTCGATGCCCGCAACTGGACCCCGGCCGACGCGGCGTTGCACCCGGCCTTGGTGAAACGGCTGATCGAAGCGGGGCGGGCGGATTGGCTGTCGAGCATCGCCGGCACGCCGGGCGAATCGCTGGACGCGAAGCTCAAAGAGCTGCTGACCGCGCCCGCGGCGGAAGAAAAGCCGAAGGCCAAGAAGAAGTAAGCCCCGCCGGCGGCATTGTTTCCGGCTTTCCATCCTGAAAAAATCAGTGAGTTTCCAACCTTCGTTGACGGGTGCTGTCTGGCATTCAAAGCGGCTTTGACACGCTTGGCCGGGGTTGGTCTAATCGGCCCAGCGGAGTTGAGTCGTCCACCCCAAACGGGAAGCTGCCCATGCGTAAAGTCGTTGCCTTCGGTCTGTTGCTCGTGTCGTCGCTGTCTGTCGGGTGCGCTCGCCCCAACGAAATCGGCTGGTCGCCCGCCTACACCACCGGCGAACGCATGAACCTGATCGCCCGCAACTGGGACATGGAAGGCAAGCAGACCATGGACGATATCGACAAAGCCCTGTTGCTTCGCCCGATGGGCGAACTGACCGACTGGCACGTTCGGTAAGTCCTGCCGCGAGGGTGCTGTCGCGTTTCACGTGTAGCCGGCGAGCCATGCTCGCCGTGTGGCGTCGGGAAATGCGGAACGGTTGCGGCGCGGTCCTGATTTAACTGATAATCTGGAAAAACGCGGCTTAAGCGTTGTGTGACGTTCTGCGCTGGCGGCGATGCCGCAGCTGGAACGGCGAGCATGCTCGCCGGCTAAACGTGGCGGTTGTGCGTGCCGCGGGCGAATCAGCCGGCCAGGGCGCCGTAATCGCGGCGGGCGGGGCGGACCCAGGCGTTAATCTGCGGAGCACGACGCTGCGTATCAGCCAGGCGGGCGTGGTACTGTTCCAACGCCGGGGCATCGAACTGCTCCAGAAACGCGATGGTGGCGCTCGGGTTGAACTGGCGGATCGCTTCGATCAGTTGACGTTTATCCATGGCAGGGCTACTTTCGCGTTTCGCACATAAGAACGGCGCGGACGACAGGGCGGTTCCATCTTCCGCATCGGTTCGCCAGGCCTGCTGACTCCAATAATCCCATGGCTGATGCCCCTCTGACGCCGTCTTCCGACCCCCATCTCGGTAACCTGGCCGGCCTGCACCGCATGTCGCGGACGGCCGGGCTTGGGAGCAATGAATACACGGCCGTAAATACGACCTCGGTCGTCGCGGTGATCGTCGCCGCGGCCAGCGCCTTGGCCTTGGTAACGCCATTTTTCCTGCTTTTGGCGGTATTGGGCGTCGTGCTGGCGACGGTGGCCATCGTTCAGATTCGGTCTTCGAACGGCACGCAAACGGGCCTGCCCCTAGCGATCATCGCACTGCTGCTGTCGGTCGGTTTCAGCGGCGTTTCTGGGTACAAATACTTCAGCGGGATCGCCCAGGAGCGGGCCGACTTTCGCCAGATCGATGAACTCGTGGGCCACTTCGGCAAGCTGATCGCCGAAGGGAAGTCAGCCGAGGCTTACGAGTTGACCGACACGCGTTTCAAGGAGCAGGTGACGCTGCCCCAGTTCCAAAACCTGTTCGACGAGCAGCTCGCCAAGGCCCCCACGCTGGGCGCACTGCAGGGCATGCGGACGAACAAGCTGTTCGTGATCGAGTCCGACCCGGACAGCGGCCTGCGGATGGCGATCGGCAACGGCTATCTTGATACCAAGCTCCGCAGCGGCGACGACGCGATCAAAACGGAAATGCGCTTCCGCAATAAGGACAACCAGTGGCGGGTGTTCGCGATCCCGCAGTTCTTCGCGGGCAAAGCCGCCGCTGCCGGTGCCGCCAGTGGCGGGGCGGGCGGCGCTCCTGCCGGGCCGGCCGGGCCGCCG
>JAQGHK010000223.1 GCA_028288875.1 Phycisphaerales bacterium
GCGATCGCTGCCGGCGCCGGAATAGACGTTGTCGTCGGCGTCGCCGGTGGTGATGCGGTCGCGGCCGTCGGCGGTGACGACGAGCGTGGGGAGGTTGGCCGTCGAGGTGAAGACATTGTCCCCGCGGCCGAGGTGCGCGGAGATGTGGGTAACGGCGGCGGCCTTAAACGCATAGTTGTCGCCGCCGAAGGCGACGCGTACGGACGTGCTGTCGGTGTGAATGGTCACCGTGTCACTGGCGGCGGTGCCATTGAGATACAGCGTGCCGCTGTGGCCGAGGGCGACGGCTTGCAGGCGGGCGACGGCCTGCAGGTCGCTGCCATTTCGCTGCAGGAACCGGCCGCCGGGCAGCAGGGCCTCGATCTTGCCGCCTTCGGTCAGGCGAGCGAGGCCGTTGCTGCCGAAGCGCGCGTCGAGCGTGCCGTCGCTGCGATACCGAACGACCGCCTTATCCACCTGCAGATGGAGGAGCGAGTCGCTCTGCGGCAGCACGGAAACGGTCACTGTCGTCGATCCACCCGTCAGGTTGATGGCCTCGATGTGGCCGTCCGTGCCGAAGGTCGAATCCGGCGTGCCGTCTTGGGTGTAGCGGCGTAGCCAAAATGCAGAAGGGTCATAGAGGAGTAGCCGCCCGGCACTGTCGAGCGCGGCCGTCGGATCAAAGGCGACCGACAACGTGGAGATCACGCCGTTCGTCCCAAAGCCCGCATCGCGCCCGCCACTGACGCGCAGCCGCACGACGCTGTGCTGCCCCTCGACGGAAACATAAATGCGGCTCGAGGCATCCGTCGTGAACCACACCGCCGGCGGTGTACTGCCATTGGGGGTGCTGCGATCGAACTTCGCCCGGCCGATGGCGGCATACCCGTCGAGGCCGAAACCAAAGTCGAGCTGCCCGGTGTTGCTGAGCTTGGCGATGTAGGTGGAGACGCCGCTGCCGCCGGTCACGCGGACCACCGCCAGCACGCTGCCGTCGGCGGTGGATTGCACCTGATCGACCGTGGTGGCCTGGAGCGTCGAGCCGAGCGGTTTGAGCGTGGCCGCGAACGCGCGATCGCGGCTGCCCTGGGCGCGCAGCCGGGTGATGTAAGCGATATTCCCCTTCGACGCCGTCAGGAACGGCCGGGCCTGCAGATCAGCACCGACGATGCTCACGGCCCGCGCTTCGTCACCCAGTAATCTCGCGCCGGAGTGGAAGTCGCGATCATTCGTGCCGTCGGCATGAAAGCGAGCGACCTGCAACTGCGGCCCGGTCGTCTCATCCCGGAACAGCCCGCCGGTGATGATGCCGCCATCCCGCACGGCGACGAACGGCGCGGCATCCGTAAGCGTCGGCAGATTGCCGTCGCTGGCGAAGGTGACGTCCGGTGCGTACGTAGCGAACAGACGACGATTATCCAGCGATTCGATCAGCGGCCGCGTCATGGTCCTCCCGTGGACATGGTTGTGGACGGTCAGACAGCATCGCCCACAAAAGGTTAGCGCGCATCGCGGTATTCGTAGGGCGACATACATGTCGCCCGTCAGCCGCCTCGCACGCTCGCGGGCGGCATGTATGCCGCCTTTACAACATCACGGCGGCAATCCCAAGCACCGGCCGCAGGTGCGATCACGCGTGCCGTCTAAGAGAGGGCGGCCTCAAATCCCGTGAACGAATCGTCGTCACCAATCACCCGATAGCGGTCGAACCCGTCGCCGCCGTCGAGGGTGTCGCGGCCGGTGCCTGCGTCGATGATGTCGTCGCCGCGGCCGCCAAGGATCGAGTCGTTCCCGCGGCCGGTGTAGATCGTGTCGTTGCCGGCGGTGCCGTAGACCGTCACGCCCTGCTTGAAATTGAGCACGGCCACGCTCTTGCTGCTGCCGAGCGCCACAGTGGCGGAAAGTCCGCTGGCGCTCACGCGTGAACGGCCGTAGGGAATATCAATCTTCCAACGATCGCGTGCCTGGCCGCGGGCGTCGATCACATTCATCGGCGGCTGCTCGGAGGCCACGCCCTCAAACGTCGCGGTGATCACGCCGCCACCGCTGCCCGCGTCGACGGCATTACTGCCGTTACCCAGGTCGATCGAATCAATGCCCAGGCCGGTGGCGATGGTGTCGTTTCCCAAACCGCCGGTGACGGCCATCGGCTGCGTGAGCGTGCGGGCCTGCAACACGTCGTTGCCGTCGCCGAGCGCGGCGGTGATGGCCTTCACGCCATTGAACAGGCCCAGCCGCGCGCCGTTGTACCCCACCAGCACCCGCCCGGCCGGGCCGCTGGGGCGGAGCGAAAAGACGTCGTCGCGATTGGTGCCGGTAAGCGTCAGCGTGCCATTTTTCAGCACGGCCGCGAAGGGCGTGGCGACCAGGCGGGTGACGGCCGTGTCCGGCGACAGCTTTTGCTGTTCCGCGATAACACCACCATCGCGGGTCACGGCGCGGACAATGATGTCCTGAGGCAGATCGAAGGACTGGCGCGGGATGTTCTGCCCGTGCTCGTCCAGTCGAACCAGCACCTGGCCGAACTGGGCCTCAACCGAGCCGTCGGCCAGCGGAATGATGTACTGATCGCTGACATTTGAATTGGAAGCGTCGTACGGCGTGGCGACGCCGCGCGCGCCGAACGTCTGATCCAGCCGGCCACGGTTGTCGAACCGCATCAACTGGCCGCGGTTCTGGCCCGCGACCGTGGACCGGATCGTCATCAGCACGCGCCCGCTGGCATCGGTAGTGATGGCGCGTTGTACTGTCTCTGAAGGAATTGCAATCGTCGTGAAGGAAGTATCCAGCTGCCCCGTAGCGGTGAGGCGGCGGATGACCTTCGGGTTTGCATAGTCGTGCTGTGCAGGAATGATCACGTGCGGGCGGCCCAGGGCGTCGATCAGGATCCGGCCCTCGTCGTAGAACGAAGAACTGTATTGGCCGACTTCGGCGGTCCCGTTGTTGCCGAATTTCCGATCGACAGCTCCATCGGGATTCAGCTTGCTGACCGCATATGTGGTTTTAGGCACGCCGACGCCGCCCGTCGCGACCAGCACATAGATCGAACGATCCGGACCGGCCGCTTCGGACAACACATCGGAACTGGGCATGAAGTCGGGCAAGCCGGTGGGAAGGACCGTGCTGATGCCGTTCTTGCCGAACGTCGCGTCGGGCCCGCCGGTGAGTGAATATCGCGTGACGGTGACGCCGCCGTTGTCGGCGGATTCGCCCACGAGCAATCGGCCGGCCGAATCGGTCGCTACTTTCCAGTCGAAGTATCCGATCTGCTTGATCGGATGAAATGCCGGGTCCAGCACGCCGCTGCTCAGGTAGCGCCGGTAGCTGTAGCTGGTGCTGTCGTTCCGATTGACGGTCAGCCGGGTGAGCACGCCGTCGCCGCTCGTGCCGACGAATGCCTCTTCAAAACCACCGGCGGTAAACCCGCCCGTGCCGAAGGTGGGGTCCACAATCATATTGGCGAGTAGGCGGCGAGGCTCCAGGCGATCGATCATCCGGCTTTGCGACATATTGCTCTATCGGCCGACGCGGGGTGGAGACATGATTTGTGGGGGGAGCCCGGGATCACTCGATGAGGGACGCCCACGTCTGGGTGCCACGGTTTTGCACTCAAAGCCGTGTGTTGAAGACGAAGACACGGCTTTGAATACAAAACCGTGGCACCCGGAGTGAGAAGCCGCGACACAGATGAGTCGGGTCCGCTATCAAGTCGGATCGTCCCGTCGAAAATAGACTACAATTGTAGTTCAGATCGCCGCAGGACGTCGCCCCGCCGCGAGGCGGGGTGGAAAAGTGGGAGCGCAAGGACGGCGAGCGTGAGAACTGATTAGACCGTTTCGCAGGCCAAATTCAAGGCAAAAATCCGGCGGCCTTGGGAGGCGAAAATGTGAAAAATCGCCCAGTTTTTCGCCGACAAATCGCGGCCAAACGATAGCATGGTTGGAGCGGCGGAAGCCCCGTCGCACCGCCGCCCGCCGCACTTGGATGCGCGGCGGGCGGGAGTGGTATGGCTTGGTGTCGCGACTGGTGGGTCGCGACAATCGCGGCGCGATTTTTTACGCGTCGCGGGCCGGGAGCTTCGTGCACTTCACCCGCAGGATGCCGGGCTTGCTGCGCAGCTCATTGGTCAGGGCTTCGCCGGGGGCGGAGTCGACCTTGAGCACCATCAGCGCGGTCGCGCTGCCGTCGGGTTTTTCATCGCGGCTGATGACCATGTCGGCGATGTTGACCTTCGCGTTGCCGAAGGCCGTGCCGACCGTGCCGATGACGCCGGGGCGGTCTTCGTTTTCGATCAGCACCATCTGGCCGGCGGGCACCATGTCGACATTGAAGTTATCGAACCGCAGCACGCGTGGCAGCCCGTCGGCGTACGCGGTGCCGAGGATGCGGTGGCTTTCGCCGGTGCCGCTCTGCACGCGCAGGCCGATGATGTCGCCAACCAAACCGGCCGGCGGGCTCGGCTCGTTGATGCTGACCAATTCGATCCCGCGCTGGCGGGCGACGTGTTCGACATTGATCACGTTGACCGGATCAGACAGGTGCGGCTTGAGCAGTTCGACCGTGGCCAGCCGGAGCAGCGTGTTGGCGTGCTTGGTGGCCTTGCTGCCACTGACGCGGAGGGTGATCGTTTTGTAGCCGCCTTCGGAATAGCTGGCGAGCAGCGTGCCGATGCGGCTGGCGAGCTTGGCGAACGGGGCCTCGTCGGGTGGCAGATCAAGCTTGATGCCGCCGGCGTTCACCGCCCCGCGGATTTCGCCGGTTTGGAGGAACGCGACCATGGCCTTGCAGGCCTCGACGGACACTGCGGTTTGCGCTTCGTCGGTGCTGGCGCCCAAGTGCGGCGTAAGTACCGCATTCTCAAGGCCAAACAGCGGGTGGTCCTTGGCCGGAGGTTCAGTCATGAACACATCGATGGCGGCGCCGGCGATCTTCTTTTCCTTCAGCGCGTCGGCAAGGGCGATTTCATCGACCACTTCGCCGCGGCTGTCATTGACGACTAGGAGGTTTTTGCGGGCGACATTGAACAGGCGTTCGCGGTTCAGCAGGTGCTTGGTGGCGTCGCCGCCGGGCACGTGGAAGGTGATGACATCGATCTGCTTCAGGAACTCGTCAAAGTCCTTCACCATTTTCACGCGGCCATCAAGGGCGCTATCGTTCGGGAAGAACGGGTCATAGCCGACGACGTTCATTTCGAACGCGAGGGCGCGGGTGGCGACGGTCTGCCCGATGCGGCCGAGGCCGACGACACCGAGCGTCTTGCCGGCCAACTGCGTGCCCTGATAGTTGTTGCGCTTCCAGTTGCCGCCGACGACGTGCGCGTGGGCCGCGGGAATCTTGCGCGCCAGGCTGAGCATGAGCGCGAGCGCGTGCTCGGCCGTGCTGAGGGTGCTGGCGGCGGCGGTGTTCAGGACGAGGATGCCCTTGGAGGTAGCCGCGTCCAGATCGATGTTGTCCACACCCACGCCCGCCCGGGCGATGGCCCGCAGTTTGCCGGGGTTCGCCAGCACCTTGGCGGTCGCCTTTACGCCGGAGCGGACGATCAGCCCGTCGTAATCGGGAACGGCGGCGGCCAGTTCGTCTTCCTTTAGCCCGATTTTGACGTCATACGCGACGCCGCTTTCGGTCAAAAACGTCAGACCCTCTTCCGCGAGCTTGTCGGCGACCAGAATCTTCATGCTGCCCTTTTCGTTAAAGCGAGCCGGGCATGGTAGAGGCGGCGGCAGAGCGGTTCAACCGGCCGGTTTGACTCACCCGACGTCCATGGCCCGCATCTTTCTCAGTTCCAAGTCAGCGTATTGTCGACGAATCTCCGGTAACTGCAGTGCAGGAATGAAGATAGCGATGGCGGCACACCCCAGCAGGCTGGCCCACGCCGATGCCGGGCGACCCAACCCCATGGCGATGCCCGCCGCGAACAGTTCGCCCAGACCGATCGCGAGCATCAGCCCGAAAAACCCAAGGACCCCGCCCCGCCCCCGGCCATGACGGATCAGCCACCGAAGTGGAAAAATCGACGCCAGACTAAGGGCGATCAGGGTGAGAACGACCGCCGCGAAATGACGATCGAGCCAGGCCAGGCCGGTCATCGGCGATCCGGCCGCCGGCGCGGCAGTGTCGGCTGTTGCATCCTCCGGCATCGGTTCGCGGAGGGATGCCACGATTACGGCAATCCGGCGATTCAGTGCTTCGATCGTGTCACGCTTCTGGAGGATGGCCGGATGCTGGCTGCTTAACGACTTTTCAGCTTCGGCCAAGTCAGATTCGGCGGCCGTTCGGGCCTGCATCAGCGGCCCGATCTGCGCGGCCATCTCTTTCCGAACTGCGCGCTGCATCTCCGGCGAAAGTGTTGCCAGCGAACGCCCATCCAGCCCCGTCGCTGGACTGGTGGCCGATGAGAGGCCTGCCCGCTTACGAGCGGCCATCTCGGTGGCGATGCGTTGGTATACCAACTTCTCGTGTTCGATCGCCGGCCTATCCGGTTGGGTTGCAGGGGCCTGCACCGTTCCATCATCCGCTCTTGCGAGACTGCCCATCAGTAGCAGGGCGAGCCATGTCACTATCAACGTTTTCACGGGCGGCCTCCAGTTCTTTTTCGTGAGCGGATAGAAGGGTTTTCAGCGTCGCCGCATCAATCTTCCCCTCGGCAAAGCTGGCACGCAGCGCTCGCTCAAACAAGCCCATGTTTCGGGCACTGTCGAGCACTTTCACCTTGGCAATCAGCCGGTCCAGCCGCAGGCGGACGGTGGGGTATGAGATGTCGTAGGCGCTGGCCAGATCTTTCAGCGAACCGGACGCCAAGACGAGGCGTTTGATGAACGCGACGTCTTCCTCGTCGAGTTGATCAATCCATGTCGGCCGACGTGAAAGCACGCACCATTTTTAACATTGTTAAAGTCGAAATGCAATATATTAATGTCCAAGGTCTGATTTCGTCAGAAAGCAGTGACGAACCGATTCAGATTCGACGCCGGCCCGACGTTATTTATACTTCGCCGATGGCCACACCTGTCGCCACAACGCCGACCGGAGCGCAGCTTGCCCTAGCCTTTGAGGGCAAGCTGGAGCGGAAGCGCGTCGCGATTTTGTATCGCCTGGGCGTGCTGGCGGTGGCGTGTGTGATGGTCGTGTTGCCGCTGATCTACGTGGCAACGGTGGTGGCCGTGGCGACGGGCGTGTGGTGGCACGCGACACACGACGCGTGGTGGATGGCCTCCGTCGGCCAAGTGCCGCGGTTGATGATCTTCGTCGCGATCGTTTACGCCATCCCGATCATCGCCGGCGTACTGATCGTGCTGTTCATGCTCGCACCCCTCTGGCCGCGACGGCACGCGCAGCGGAAGTATTACTGGGTCGATCGGCGGGAACAGCCGCTGCTGTATGCCTACATTGACCGCCTCTGCGACACGATGCGGGCACCCCGGCCGGCGCGCATCAATCTGGTGGCCGACGCCAACGCGTGGGTGCACATCGACAACGGCTGGGTAGGCATCATTCGCCGGCGGCTGGTGCTGACCATCGGCCTGCCCCTGGTCGCGGCGCTGCCTTTGCGGGAATTCACCGGCGTGGTGGCTCACGAAATGGGCCACTTCGCTCAAGGCGGATCGATGCGGTTGTCGGCGGTCGTGCATCGCATTAATGGCTGGCTTGCCCGGCTGGCGTGGGACGAAAGCCCCGTCGATCGAATGATCGATGAATGGAACAACGGCGACACGCACTGGACGATGCTGCTGATCGGCGTGCTGGCAAAGCTGGGCGTGGCACTGGCGCGATTGCTGTTTAAGGCGCTCGCCATCGCCGGCCATGCCGTGACCCGGAGCCTCTCGCGCCAGGCGGAGTTTGATGCCGATCACCAGGCGGCCCGCGTTGTCGGCAGTGACGCTACGGCCGCAGCACTGGCGGATCTGCTGTACATCAACGCCGGCCACACCGCGGCGATGGTTTCGGCGCAGAAGGGATGGGACAAACGGCGCCTGCCAGACGACCTGGTGCAGCTTGCGGATTACTGCCGGCGCGCTCTGCCGGCAGACGTGAAGTCATCGATCGAAGCATCGGTGCTCAGCCATGAGTCGCGATGGTTCGATTCGCACCCGCCACTGTTTAAGCGCATCGCCGCGCTGAAAAAGGCGCGCCTTAAAGGCGTGTTGAAGCTCGACGCGCCGGCGACATGCCTGTTCAAAGATTTCGACGAGCTGAGCAAATACGTCACGATCGACGCCTACCAATCGATCCTCGGCCCTAAGCTGCAGCCGGAGCATCTCGTCGAAGTGGACATGCCGGTCAGCCCCGCGGCATCCACGGCACATCGGCCACGCCCGCGCGGTAATTCGCCAAGCGGGCCTGCACGAACAGCCAGTCGCTGAGGCGGTTCAGATACGTTACCACCGGTGTGTGCATTGGCCGATCGATCGCGAAGGCGCTCACCAGACGCTCGCCGCGACGACAGACGGTGCGGGCCACGTGCAGGCGGGCGGCGAGCTCGGCGCCGCCGGGCAGGATGAAGTTTGTCAGTGGGGAAAGCTCCGCCTCGGCGGTGTCGATCTGGAGTTCCAGCTCGGCGGCGGCATTTTCGTCGATGGGCGGGAGCTTGGCCTTGGCGGTTTCGTTCCCTTCGGGCACCGCCAGATGCGAGCCGAGCGTGAAGAGGGATTCCTGAATGGCAAGCAGTTGCGGCAGCAGGGTTTCATCCGCCAGCACGGCGGCCAGGCCGAGGTGGGCGTTGAGCTCGTCGAGGGTGCCGTAGCAATCAAGGCGGGTATCAAACTTCGCGACGCGCGTGCCGCCGATCAGGCCAGTGGTGCCATCGTCGCCGGTGCGGGTGTAGATCTTCATGGCCGCATCGTAATCGGCATCGCAGCTGGCCGGGATGCCGACTTACTAAAGACGTTCGCCGACGGGCGTGCGGGAAGTGGTCTGGGCCATCTTCCGGCACTCAGCGGCGCACGCGCGGCAGGCTTTGGCGCAGGCGCGGCAATGGTCGGCCTCATGCTGCTCGCACTCGGTGGCGCAGGCATCGCAGAGCTCAACACATGCATCGCAAACGCCGGCCGTCCCGTGCGCGTCGCGGGCCATGAAACTGCTGCAAGTCCAGCAAAGTTGGGCGCAATCGCGACAAATCTTGGCACAGGACATGTGCTCATCGATGGCCGCGTCTGAACAGACCTCGCACGCTTTCGCACAGGCAATACACGCATCAAGACAGGTCGTATCCATGACTCATCCTCAAAGGGTTCAAACGCTGCTGACGACGTGGCCGAGCAGCCGGAACAGGGCAATAACGACGGCGAGCAAACCTGCGCCGATGGCGATGAAAGAGATAATCCCACCGCGTGTCCCCGGCAGAATGGCGGCCAGCATGCCGATGCCGCCAAGGATCACGGCAGCGATCGCCAGGATGAACCCAAGCCCCGATCCGAGCACATTAAACAGCGCCAGAAAGGCACAAATGACGGCCAAGATCGATACGGCGCTGAAGGCCGGTGCGCCACCGCCGACGCGGGCGGGCAATGGATCGCCGACGGGGCTGTTGTAATTCGTCATGCCGAAACGGTAGCCGGCCCAAAATCTAAAAGGGGTGAAATGGAGATGAAATTGAACGAGGCGACGACTTGGCTTACAGCCCGGCAATCTCACGGAAGCGCGGCTTCAGGTCGCCGTAGAGCTTGTCATAGACGGCGAAGTGCTTGTCGTAGACGGCGGCCGACTTCGTGTTGGTCGTGATCTTCTTGACGGACTTGATCGCCTGACGGCAGCCCTCTTCGACGTTCGAAAACACGCCGGTACCAACCCCGGCCAGCAGGGCGACGCCGTAGGCCGGGCCCTCGGTGCTGTTGGTCATGACGAGGGGCTTTTTGTAGACGTCGGCTTGGAGCTGCCGCCAGAATTCGGAGCGGGCGCCGCCGCCGGTGATGCGGATTTCGCGGACGGGGATGTTCATGCCCTGCATGATTTCGAGGGCATCGCGCATACCGTAAGTGACGCCTTCGAGCAGGGCGCGGATCATCATCGGGCGATCGGTGCGGGCAGTGAGGCCGATCCAAGCGCCGCGGGCGGTCGGATCAGGGTGCGGGCAGCGTTCCCCTGTCAAATACGGCAGGAAAAACAGGCCTTCGCTGCCCATTGGAGCCGATTTCGCCTGGTCGATCAGCAGGGTGTACGGATCGGTCTTCCGTTTCTTCGCCAGCGCGACTTCGTTCTGGCCGAGCTGGTTGCGGAACCATTGGAAGCTGCCGCCGGCTGACAGCATGCAGCCGAAAACGCACCACTTGCCGGCGACGGCGTGGCACATCGTGTGAACGCGGCCTTTCGGGTCGAGCGTCGGCACATCGCTGTGGGCGAACACGACGCCGCTGGTACCAAGCGTGGCCGCGACGATACCGCTTTGGACCACGCCGTTACCAATGGCCGCCGCCGCATTGTCGGCCGCGCCGCCGACGACGGGCGTGCCTTCCAGCAGCCCCAGGTCAGCCGCGGCCGAGCGGGTCAGCGTGCCGGTGACGATGTGCGATTCATAGGTCTTGGGCAGCAGATCGATGTCGATGCCCAGCGTGCTCAGCAACTCACTGCTCCACCGACGGTTAGCCACGTCCAGTAGCAGGGTGCCGCTGGCGTCGGACATTTCGGTGGCGTATTCGCCGGTCATGCGGAAGCGGATGTAATCCTTCGGCAGCAGGATCTGGGCGACCTTGTCGTAATTCTTCGGCTCGCGCTTCCGCAGCCAGAGGATTTTGGGGGCGGTGAAGCCGGTCAGGGCGGGATTGGCCACGAGCTTGATCAGCGCCTCGCGGCCGCCGGCGGCTTGTTCGATGTCGGCGCATTCCTCGGCCGTCCGCTGGTCATTCCAGAGGATGGCGGGGCGGATGACTTTGCCCTTTTTGTCCAGGAACACGCTGCCGTGCATCTGGCCACTCAGGCCGATCGCGCCGACGTCGGCTCCCTTGATTTTCGCCTTTTTCAGCACGGCCTTGGTGGCGAGCTTGGTGGCGGTCCACCAGTCTTCGGGCTTCTGCTCGCTGTAGCCGGGCTTGGGCTGATAGATGGCGTGTTCCGCCATTGCGGTGGCGAGCACCCGGCCGCGCTCGTCGCAGAGGAGGGTTTTGGTACCGCTGGTGCCGATATCGATGCCGAGCAGGTATGCCATGATCGTTTAAATCTCCGAAAGGGGGCGGCATTGTAGCGGGCGCGGCGGGGCGTTGCACCCGCGTCAAACCGCCCGTTCGGCAGCGGCGGCACGTTTCGCTATACTGCCGCGTTCGTTTCGGACTCCCCATTCGTTTAGCAGACTGAAGTTTCACGTGCCCCTGATCGCTCTCAATAACCTCGAAAAAGTCCTCGGCGACCGCCTGATGTTCGACAAGTTGGCCTTTGCCATCGAAAAGGGCGAACGCGTCGGCCTGATCGGCAATAACGGCGAGGGCAAAACCACGCTGTTCAAGATGATGATCGGCGAAATGACGCCGGATGTCGGCGAGGTCATGATCCCCCGCGGCACAAAGATCGGCTACCTGAAGCAGGACGTCGAACTCGACCCGACCAACACCGTCATCGACGAAGCCGAGCTGGCGTTCGCCGAACTGCACCAGATCGCCCACGACATGCGCGATCTCGAACATAAGATGGCCGAGCCGGATGTCGACCTGGAAAAGGTCCTCGCCAAGTACGAAACGCTGCAGCACGATTTTGAGGACAAGGGCGGCTATGCCTTCCGCCACAAGCTGGAAGCCACCCTCCTGGGCGTCGGCCTGCCCGAATCGATGTGGGAAACCAACGTCGAAAAACTGTCCGGCGGCCAGCGGTCGCGTTTGGCCTTAGCCAAGATCCTGATCTCCGAGCCCGAACTGCTGCTGCTGGACGAACCGACGAACCATCTGGACCTCGTCGCGATCGAGTGGCTGGAAGATTATCTGCTGGCCTTCAACGGCGCGGTGCTGGTCATCAGCCACGATCGCTACATGCTCGATCGCGTCTGTAACAAGATCGCCTGGCTGACGAACCGGAAGATCAAAACCTACCCCGGCAACTTCACGAAGTTCCTGGAACTGAAAGAGCTGGAAGAGCTCAGCCAGGCCCGCGCACATGACCTGCAGCAGAAAGACATCGCCAAGCAGGAAGAATTCATCCGCCGCTTCGGTGCAGGGCAACGGGCTCGCGAGGCGCAAGGCCGGCTGAAGAAGCTGGAGCGGTTTAAAAAGAGCGATGCGATTGTTGGCGCCGTCGATTCGACGAAGTCGATGAGCGTGAAGTTCAACAACAACGCCCGCGCCGGCGACCAGCTGCTCCGCGTCGAAGGCCTGGCCAAATCCTTCGGCGGCCTGAAGGTGTGGTCGGACATCACCTTCAACGTCAAACCCGGCGAGCGCATCGGCATCATTGGCCCAAACGGCAGCGGCAAGACCACACTGCTCAAAAGCCTGCTCGGCGAAATGCCCGTCGATGGCGGCGAAGTGCGGTGGGGCACGAACCTCGACATCGGCTACTACGACCAGCGCCTCGACGAGTTCGATCCGGAGAACACCATCCTGGAAGAATGCCACGACGGCATGACGCCCGAGCGCAAAGTCCGCGACGTCCTCGGCAGCCTGCTCTTCACCGGCGACACCGTCGACTACAAGCGCATGGGCGACCTCAGCGGCGGCGAACGCGCCCGCGTGGCCCTCGCGCAACTGATGCTCGAGAAGCCGAACGTCATTCTGCTGGACGAACCGACCAACCATCTCGACGTGCAGTCGGCGGCCGCGCTGGAAAACACGCTGACGAACTTCGACGGCACGCTGCTGATCGTCAGCCACGATCGATATTTCCTCAGTCAGATCGTGACGCGCCTGATCGTCCTTGAACCGGGCGGCATGATCGATTTCGAAGGCTCCTTCGACGAATGGCAGCGGAAGACGCACGCCGCGTCGCTTGCGCCATCGCCTCAGGCGAACAAACCCCAACAGGCGAAAACGCAAGCGAAACCCGCACAGCAACCTGCAAAATCAAAGGCGAAATCGGACGCCGGCAAAGACAATCCGTACGCCCGCAAATTCGGTCGCCATTCCGTCAAAGACTTGGAAAAACAGATCGCCGAGACCGAGAAGCAGATCGCCGAGGCGCAGACTTCGCTCTCTCGCGCCACGCGGGACGCGAATAAATCCAAGTCGCTCAATGCAACAATCAGCATGCTGTCGGCGACACTAAAGGAACTCGAAGCGGAGTATTTCCTGCGTGAAGCCTGAAGCCCATCTGCCCCCAGCCGAATACGCCGCTGAGCATCCGGTGCTGCAAAACCCGGGGGAGACACGCACACTCGATCACCTGCCGCAGCTCGACGGCATCCGGGCGATCGCGGTAGCGATGGTGATCTGGTCGCACTTCATCCCGAAGCAACTGTCTTTTCGCGGTGATCCGCCGTGGGGCGCAATCGGCGTGGGCATGTTCTTCACGCTCAGCGGCTTCCTCATCACCCGCATTCTGCTCAACAGCCGCACAAAAATTGAAGACGGCCGCGCGACATTCGGGTTCACGTTCAAGCAGTTTTATGTCCGCCGGTTTCTGCGCATTTTCCCGCTGTACTACCTGGTGCTGATCGTGGTGTGGCTGTTGAATGCCGGGCACTTTCGCGAGCGGGCGTGGTGGAGCTTTGCGTATCTCACCAACTTCCGGTTCGGCTGGTACAGGGTCACCGGCGCGCACATCGAAACGCATCTCTGGTCGCTCTCCGTAGAAGAACAGTTCTACATGATCTGGCCGCTGCTGATATTGATCTGCCCGCGCAAGCTGCTGCTGCCGGCCATGATGCTGGCAGTGGCCGTCGCACCGTATTGGCGAGTGAAGACGTATGCCCGCGATTTTCGGGCGCACGAGTGGATCACGCCGGGCTGCCTGGACCTGCTGGCCATGGGGGCGATCCTCGCGCTGCTGAGCCTGCCGCGATACAACTTGACGTGGCTGCGCGAAACCTTCGTGCAGGTGTGTGGTGCGATCGGCTTGCCCCTGCTGATCGCCTATGTCGCGCAGCGCTGGTATCCGACGGTTATCGCCAAAGGCGTACCTACCGGCTGGGGCTTTGACATGATGCGGTGGGGCGGGGCGATCTATCCGATCACCGCGATGACGGCTGTGTGGTTCGTCGGCACGGCGGCCAAAGGATTTCGCGGCCCGATCGGATGGTTCCTCACCTGCCCGCCGGTGGTGTACATCGGCCGCATCAGTTACGGCCTATATGTGCTGCACATGTTCGTGCCGCCGACGCTCGGCTACTTTTTCCCGAAAGTGTTCGACCACAAAGCCGCGTTGCGCCACCTCGACTTCGGCCATGTTTTAGGCATGGATCTGAGCATCCGCTACAGCTGGATTCACCTGATCAGCTATACGGCCGTTGCCATCGCCGCTGCCAGCCTGTCGTGGTTCCTGCTGGAATCGCCGATGAACAAGCTGAAACGTTACTTCGAATACGACAAGACGGCCGCCGCCAAGGCCGAGACGTCGGCCGCGGTGGCCTGAACCGTAACCGGCAGGCCGAGGGCGCGAACGGCATCGCTGGTCACCGGGCCGATGCTGGCGGTCTTCACGTTCGCGAGCTTTTCTTTGTAGCTGTCGCCGAGCAAGGCCGCGAAGTTTCTCGCCGTGCTGCTGCTGGTGAAGGTCACCCAGTCCACACGGCCGGCGTCGATGGCTTCGATCACCTCAGGTGGCAGCGACGCGGCCGGCTTCGTTTCATAGACAGCGATGTCTTCCACACTCGCCGCGCCGGCGGCTTTCAATTTATCTACAAGCACCGGCCGGGCGATGTCGGCCCGCAGCAGCACGAACCGCCGGCCACGCACGGCGTCCCGCGCGATCAGTTCGTCGGCCAATGCTTCGGCGACAAACGCTTTTGGGATGACGTCTGGCTCAATCGCCAACGATTCCCGCACGGCGTCGGCCGTCGCTTCGCCAATGACAGCGACCTGCACGCCGGCCAGCACACGGGCATCGAGGCCGATCGCCTTCATCCGCTCGCGCGTCGCCCGCACGCCGTTCGCACTGGTGAAAATC
>JAQGHK010000226.1 GCA_028288875.1 Phycisphaerales bacterium
TCAGGCCCTGCGACGCCACGCTGTCTGGCACATTGATCTTCACGGCGATCACCGCCCCAAAGACGGCGGCTACTAGCGAGATTACCAGCGTCACGATCCACGACACCCGGCTGCTGCGATTCAGTTCTTCAAAATACATGTTCTGTACCTCATCTTGGAGTTGCTTCAGCCGCTCCCCATCGGGCGGCTCCACGTCCAACAGACGCGCCCGCAGGCCGGCCGGTTCAACGGAATTTTCACTCATGACTCGCTCCTCTCCGCCAGCAGATCACGCAGCGCCAGCTTGGCGTGGAAGATGCGGCTTTTGATGGTCCCGGCGGGGACGCCGACGACTTCGGCAATGTCGGCGATCGACAAGTCTTGAAGGAAATGCAACGTCAGCACGTCCCGATGCGCCAGTGACAATCGCCCCAGCGCCGCATGCAGCCGCTCGGCCGCTTCGCGGGCGAATTGCACGTCGTCGATCGATTGGCTGTCATCCACGGCATCCGTCACGGCGATATCGTCCGGCAATTCCCGCCTCCGCCGCAGGTGCGAAAACGCAGCATTCCGGCCGATCCGATAAAGAAACGCCGGCAGCGCCCGGGGGTTCTGCAGCGTGTCCATCGCCCGGAAGACGGACAGCCACGTTTCCTGCGCCACGTCCCAAGCATCCGCCTCCGTGCCGACCAGCCGTCGCAGGTAATACAGCAACGGCCGCTGAAACCGCGCGACCAATTCGCCCGGCGCCGCCGGATCGCCGCGCCGACAGCGCAGGACGATCAGTTCGCTGAAAATGAGATCACTTTCCGATGCCAAGGCCTCTCCCTGTTACCCGATCGATGCGCGTCGAGGGCCACCGGTTCACTGAAAATCGGAAGTGCAGCCGGTGGCTGGCCTGGACCCATGCCCGGGCGGTTGGGCGATATGCTCACGCAGCGTGTTTCGCGCCGAAAGCCATCATGATGGCATAATCTGCGGCATGTCGGCGTTTCAACTGACCCGTGACCGTTTTCTGGACCGCACTTTTTCGGCGGCCGACTTGGCGGATTTCGCCGAAATGATTGGGCATTGGTACCGAATCAGCGTCGGCCACCGATCCGCTGCGCGCGGAACGATGACGTGCGAAACATTTGTGTTCGCCTTTGCCTGGCCGCGAGCCGACGAGATCGAAGCGACATTAAAACAGGGATTGCACGAGACGCCTTGGGAGTTGCCGGCGGCGGACGAAGTGCGTGTTGCCGGCCCGGCGGTGCCTGCCGATTCAGCGCCGGATATTTCTGTCTGGCAGAACGCGCTCGGCCAGCCCGCGCTGGACGATGTCTGCGTGCGATTCCGACTGACGGTGCGCGGCCCGATGCGCGGCGGTGATGGCGCCATCAGTTTCGTACTTTGTGGCCAGCCCATTGGTGACCACCTGTTGGTGAAGGCGATCTGGCAGATCGGCCAAGATGAACGCTGGGAGCGCGTGTGCAGCCACGCAAAATGGCCGCAAGAGCCCGCCCTCGTTGCTGCGTTCGACGAATACGTCGCCGCTGCGATTGCGCAGAGCCGGGACATCGCCGCTAAGCAGGCGTACCAGTCGTACCGTCGAAAAGACCGTCACTTGTTCAAGTCAGGCGATTTTGAGCGAAAGGCGATGTGGTTGACCCGCCAAATGGTCGAAGTTTCGGATGAGAGTGGCGTGGTTCCGTTCCTGCGAAGGCTCGGCTTGCCCTTAGTCGGGGCCGCTGTCGCGGCGGGGGCGGGCCTGTCCAAATCCTGGTCATCACGGCTGAATCCGCTCGCGATTTTAGCGGCCGTGCTGCTAGCGGAATCGGTGCGCGTGATGTGGCAGAAACTACGAAAAATCGCCAAGTATCGACTTCGAATGCGAGCGGGTCTTGGCAAACTTTATTCTCGTCCGCTCGATTACACGATCGTCGACCTATCGGCCGAGCGCACGCCCACAGTGGTTGAAGTGCGCTCAGGAACTCGAATCGGCCGGTGCCCGGCATGTCTGCGACTTCAAGATGGGAACGGCAACGGTCGTCTACGACCTGAATCAGTTTTACACGCTGGGCTCAACGTTGATCGTTACCGGCCTTTTGCGTAAGGCTGAAGCGTTTTTCTTGTTTCCTCCGATGTCGATCGTTGTCGCGACGACTGTCTTCACCGATGGCGCGAAGCATTTGACCGTCAATCGACCTGCTTACCGGGCCCTGCCTGAAAATGGGACCCGCACCTATGTTCCAGCCGAAAAAGGAGTTGAAGCGATTCTTATCGAACATGAGGCGGCGGTCAGGCGATTAATCGATCGCGGCAAACGACCTGCGGCAGCGCCAAGTACGGTGGATGGCGTCTTGGCCGCAATGCGTCAAGAGAACGAGCAAGATCGGGAACGATGGAAGACCGTTCCTTATTCCTGGAGCGACGCCCTGCACCAATCCTTCAAATGGCCGCGACCCAACGCGATGTAGTGCTTGCCATTTATGACGTGAGGGCGTCGCCCCGACCGGTAATGACGCGATGAAATCGCCTGTTTTTTGGCCGACAGGGCGGTGATGCGGCGGTAAAATTGGGGAATGCGCCGCGCTTGCCGCACAGTTTCCTTGGACGGATTGAGAAGCCGGAATGGCCTAAGTGTCATGTTAAGCAGGGCGGTCTACCACGTGCTGGGGCGCGCAATTTTTCCGGCCAACTCTTGGCCTGGCCACGGGTTAGCGGGCGCTGCGCGAGTGTAAAATAGAGCAATCAAAGTCGGCTACGTTTTTTCGACTTACGTGCAATTGATCTTTGCTCCACATGCCTCGGCGAAACCATATCTGTTGATCGCTTAGGACCGTACAATTACCGAAATGGATCTCTTCGCCGGCACCCGGCAGAAAAACCTCGATCGCGTCGCCCCGCTGGCCGCCCGGATGCGGCCGCGGAACCTCGATGAATTCGTCGGGCAGCAGCATTTTCTGGGCGCTGGCAAGCTGCTGCGTCGGATGCTGGAGGCGGATCGGCTGACGTCGGTGCTGTTTTACGGGCCGCCTGGGACGGGGAAGACCAGCTTGGCGAGCCTGATCGCCGCGTATACCGAATCGCACTTTGAAAAAGTGAACGCGGCGGGCGTGGGCGTGAAGGAAGTGCGAGCGATTCTAGATGCCGCCCGGGCGAAGCTGGAAGACGGCGGCAAGCGGACCGTTCTGTTCATCGACGAAATTCATCGATTTAATCGCAGCCAGCAGGACATTCTGCTGAGCGACGTGGAGGCGGGGCTGATCATCCTGATCGGGGCGACGACGGAGAATCCGTTCTTCGCCGTGAACTCGGCTTTGGTCAGCCGCAGCCAGATCTTTCAGTTCCAAGCCATCATCAACGAAGACATCAAAGCCCTGCTGAAAAGGGCGATTGCCGACGAAGAACGCGGGTTCGGGCGGTGGAAGATTGAGATTGACGAGCAGGCGCTCGATCTCTGGGCCGAGTGGAGCGACGGCGACGCCCGGCGGGGGCTCGGGGCATTGGAAGTGGCGGTATTGAGCGCCGGCGCGAAAGGCCGCGTCGGCGACGAGGCGTTGCATATCGACGTGAACGTGGCCGAGCAATCGATGCAGCGGAAGGCCATCGCCTACGACGGTACGGGCGACGAGCACTACGACGCCGTGTCGGCCCTGATCAAGTCGATGCGCGGCAGCGACCCGGATGCCGCCATCTACTGGATTGCCCGCATGCTGGAGGCCGGCGAAGACCCGCGGTTTATCGCCAGGCGCATCGCCATCCTCGCCAGCGAAGATGTCGGCATGGCGGATTCGCGGGCGATGCTCGTGGCGCAGGCGGCGTATGACCTTGTGGAGCGCATTGGCATGCCGGAGGCGCAGCTAATCCTTGCCCACGCCGCGATTTACATGGCAACCGCGCCCAAGAGCAATTCGGTGACGATCGCCATTGGCGCGGCGATGAAGGACGCCAAAGAGGGTCGCACCATCCCCGTCCCCAAGCACCTGCGCGACGGCCACTACCCCGGCAGCAAGCGTTTAGGGCACGGCGAGGGGTACGAATACGCCCACAATCACACGGACAGCGTGATGGGTGGTTTTGTCGCACAGGATTACCTTGGCGTCGAAAAAACCTATTATGTCCCCAAGGAAGCGGGCCAGGAGGGGGCCGTAAAGCAGCGGATGGAGCATTTGGCGGCACGTCGGAATGAGTCGCGGGCGGAAACCGAGCGAATCGACGAATCAGAATCACCTCCTCCAGCCGATAAACCTTGAGCCATCGGCTAGCGTATAACTGCTAGTGGCTGGCAGCAGGCGGCTGACAGTTGAACCGATTCAACCCTTCGGACTTTTGTATGCCGACTCGTGTCGGCTTGTTATGGAAACACCAGACCCCAAGACCGAGATCCGTCAGCAGCTTCGCCAGCGGCTGGCCGAGATGACCGACGCCCAGCGGCACGCCAAGAGCGTCGCCGCGTGCGCGCTCATTGCCGCCACCGCCGAGTTCCAGCAGGCCAAGTCGGTGATGCTGTTCCTCTCAACACCGCTCGAAGTCGATACCGCGCCGCTGGCCCTTCGCGCCTGGCAGCACGGGAAGATGGTGGTCGTGCCGAAGGTGAGCTGGGACGCCAAGCGGATGGTCCCGATCGAGATCGCCAGCCTGAGTGACGAGCACGTGCGCCTCACGCAGAAGGGCATCCGCGAGCCGATCAGCGGCAGCCCGGTGCCGCTGAGTTTTATCGATCTGGTCGTCGTCCCGGGGTTGGGTTTCACCGAGCAGGGCCACCGCATCGGCCGGGGCATGGGCTTCTACGACCGCTTCCTGGCCCAGCCGGACTTTTTGGGCGTCAGTTGTGGACTGGCGTTCGAAGAGCAGGTGATGCCCGCCATCCCGATGCTGGATCATGATGTGCCGCTCTGCATGCTGGCGACCGACCGCGGCATCCGCCGGGTGAGCACCGCCTGTATCGACCGCTATCTCGCCCGCTGATGAACGCCGTGATGAGGCGGTGCGTATTTCACGCAGGGAAATCAAATAATTCTGCGCTTTCGCCGGGCGGATGAATTAATTATCATCTCGCGTCGCCGCGGTGGTCGCCGGGGCGTTTGTCCTGAAGTACACGCCTTGCATGCCCGCTGCTCGGGCAACCCGGACACGGAGGTCCATTTGCCGCGTCGCAATCGCTACACCCGTCCGCTGATTCTCGCCGTTGGAACCATTGCCGTCGTTGGGCTCGCCGCCGGTGGGTATAAGAAGTTTGCTCACGCCAGCCAGCAGAGCGTTTCGCCTGAGGCGATCGCGCAAGCGACCACGCAGCCCAACGCCGCGCCGAATGTGTCATACGAAGCAGTGACCCCCGCGAACGCCGCTGGGAAGCCTGAAGCGAAGCTCCCGACGCCGAAACCTGCATCGTCGTCGCTTGCGCAATCGCCTTCGTCAAAGACGCCCGGTTCCAAAACCTCCGCTTCGGACCCGACATCGAAGCACCCAGTCTTCCTCGACGCCCCGACCACGCGCCCTTCCCTGGCAATCGCTTCGCGCCCAATGCCGACCACGCCGGTAGATGCCCCGTCGCTGTTCAAAGCTGTCGACGCCAAGATCGCCGCGGAAGACCTGATCACCGCGCGAGATGAGCTGGTCAGCTCGCTCGACGCCAAGAAGTTCTCCGACACGGAGCGTGAGGCCGCCTACGAGCGCCTGAGCAAGATCGCCGATGTCGTCGTCTTCTCCCCGCGCAAGTTCATCAGCGACACCCACCAGTTGGCCCACACGGTCGTGAAGGGCGACAACCTGCAGAAGGTCGCCAACCTGTACGACGTGACCGTCGGCTTCGTGCAGCGCGTCAACAACATTTCCGATCCGCGCAAGGTGCGGCTGGGTGCAAGCCTGAAAATTATCAAGGGCCCGTTCTACGCCGTTGTGAACAAGACGGCTTTCACACTCGACCTTTACCAGGGCGACCCGAACCAGTCCGGCGCGATCTTCCTGAAGCGCCTCCGCGTGGGCCTCGGCGAGCACGACAGCACGCCGACCGGCCTGTGGAAGATCGGCACGAAACTGACGAACCCGACCTACTACAACAGCCGCGACACCGGCCCGCGTATCATCCCCGCGAATGACCCGACCAACCCCCTCGGCGAACGCTGGCTCGCCCTCGAAGGCATCAGCGGCCAGGCGGCCGGCAAAGAAAGTTACGGCATCCACGGCACGATCGACCCCACCAGCATCGGCCAGAAAAAGTCGATGGGCTGCGTCCGCCTGCTGAACGAAGACGTGAACCTCGTCTACGACATGCTGATCAAGGACAAGAGCCAAGTGACCGTGGTGGAATAAAAGGCTGTTGTGGCCGCGGCCGGGTGGTATAATTCCACTGCACGCGACTGCGAGACACCTATGCCACCTACCCTCGAGGAACTTGGCCTACTTCGACTAAGCCCGGAAGAGCGTTTTGCTGTCGCTCAGGCGCTTTGGGAATACGTCGAGGACGAAGCAGTGGCAGCGCCGCTGACCGAAGCGCAACGCATCGAAC
>JAQGHK010000255.1 GCA_028288875.1 Phycisphaerales bacterium
GATGCGTGGGCCGGCACGACGAAGGAGCGGCAATTATGCGCGCGAGCGTCCGGCCGCCCCGGCACACAACGCATTACGTCATGTATTTCCCGGGTGTCACAAGCCCCGGCTTGGCCGCTTTTGCTCACAAATCTCTACGCTCGTGGTCAAAGTGCCGGGACCATGCCTTCGCAGCCGCGCGTAGAAGTCGCAACGCTGATTCAGGCGGAGATTCGTTATCCGGTGGGAGAAGATCGTAGGCGGCCCTGAACAAAACTTGGGCCTGTTGATAGTCGTCGTCGCGCGTTTCGAAGCGAGGCTTTGCCGACTCCGTCGCCTGTTTCATAGAAATCGCAGACTAGCAGCATTCTCATTCTTCACATTCAGGATTTCCCCGGTTATCACATAACCAAAGGCTGACATTGGCGGCTGAAGTTTATCGCGGGCCGCTCCCCGATGGCACGACGCCCCGCTATATCGGCATGCACTGCGCTGAATCACGGGAATTGCAACGGGCTCTAGGCGGCCGCCGGTGCGGGCCAGATGACATACGATTTTATTAACGCGATCAGTTCGTGAACAGAACAACTTCCCTTGACCAACCGCGCACTTGCACCCAACGCCTTGGCCCTGTGTTTGATCGCGTCACACGACGACGCCGTATGAATGAGGACGGGCAGGTCGAGCAACAGGGCGTGGGAGCGGATCCTGCTTAGCACGTCCAGTCCTGAAAGGTCTGGCATATCGACGTCCAGGATGACCAGGTCGGGCCGCTGATGTTCGAGCCAAGCGAGCGCGGCATAACCGCCGGAGACGGCGTGACCTTGGGTGCCGGCCAATGCCACGATCTTGAGCAGCAAGTTGCGGGTATCGATGTCATCGTCGACGATTAATATCATGTAGCACCATGTACTTCCTCGGCCGTTGCTACTTCTATTATCGATTTCTATATCCCCTCTGAGGGTTAATTCGACTTCAGGATCAGCTCACGCCTCCTCAAAAGCGCCACAAAAGGGTATGCAACGTGCCTGAGAGCCTGTTGGGCGACATTTTATCTGTCAGCTAGTTTTGTTAAAAGGCGATCGAGGACGTTCCGCGAGCTCCAGAATACGTCGGTGGCCGCCGCGGGCGTGATCGCTGCGAACGTCGGAAAGCACTTGGGCGAGTGACGCCGATAGCCATTACATCAGCCGAGCGTTCCTGTCGCTGACGTGAGATTGTTCGCTAGCTCAATTCAGCAGCGATTAGACTCGGCCACACGCGGGCAGATCTGTGAGCCCTAATGTAGGGCCTCCAAGATTGAGATGTCCCGGCTCGCCGATGGCCGGACGCTCGCGACATCGACAACTCGCCCTTGGCCTTACCGCGGGAGGCGTTTTCGTTAGATTGCAATTTTGACGGAATACGATCGTGGGTTAGGCTTCGCTGACACTTCACGATGAAAAGGGGAATTATGTCCGGTCGAATGAAGGCAATCATCGCGGCAGTGCTACTGGCTGCTTCCTTCTCGGGTGCTGCAGTTAACGCGCCCGCCACTCAGCCGGCCACCCAGCCAATGTATCCACTTCTGCCCATGCCCCAGTCGCGGCTACCGGCCTCGGATGAGGTAGCGGAGTTGCGGGCTATGGTGCGGCAGCTAGCGGCCGAAAATGCGGTCCTCCGATCACAACTTGCCGCGGCCCGCGGTGAGACCACGCCACCCGCAGCGGATTCATCGAGAGGATCAAGCCCATCGGCCAGCAGTGGTGAGCCACAAGGGGACGCAGGGACGACCCCACGCGGCTTCCAGAAATACACGGGCCCACGCGGGGGCGTTTATCACATCAGCAAAAATGGTAACAAGGTCTACGAAAAGAGACGTTAAACTCTTCGCTCACGCGATGCCGCCCTCTGAAGCACGAAGAAGATGCCTTCGAGGCGGGCCCGGTCGTCCCCCACGGCCGCCCCGGACGCCCGGGGTTCGCCGGTTGAAGGGGCTCATGTCCTAGGCGGCCGCATTGATCTGCGCGTGGTTTGGCTTGATCAAGTATCGCGCTTTCGAACGATCGCCCTGCTTCACAATCTCTCCGGCGGTCACTAGAGCACCGATCATCCGATTCAGGATTGGGTCGGTGTAGTGGTGGCCAACCCGGTAGCCATTCATATCTAGATACTTCACGATATCACTGCGTGCCGCCCCACCGCTGCCGTATGCCTTCGCCGCTTTGACGACTTTCTCGCTGATGTCTTTCGCAGTGTCGGGCTTCAATCGCTTGCGCTTGGCAGCAGTTGTACGAGCCGCATCTTGTTTGGCGTGTCTTGTATCAGCGAGCCCGGGCAAGGCCATTTTCGCAAGTTTTTTTGCGACGGCTGCCGTTTGCCCGTCTGCGGTTCCATAGCTGCTTGAATTGAAGGTGGTTGCAAGGACCTCAGCAACCTCCTCAAGCTTTCTCTGTTCTGCCACGAGAAACTTGATGCGTGACCGGATGGCTTCCGCCGCGACCGTAAGATGTGACATAGAAAATCCCGAATATTTGACTGCCGCCCCGCGACGTGCAGAGAGCCGAGATACCTATTTAGGTATGCAAGCCCTTATTTATATTGCGATCGGCGTGCGGAGCAAGCTCGGCCGATTCAACGCACTGACCGCACGCCCTCTGCTATCTGTTGCAGGACTGGGCGTGCCGCGTCGGTTGGCTTCGCATTCGAGGTCGTGCCGAGCACTGCGTTCTGTTCGGACTCGGCCCGGTTAACGAACCACTTCACGAGGTTCGAGATTATCGTAATCTGGTGGTTCGCCTCAATTATTGTCTTGCAGCGGCGTCTCAAGATACTTAGCATCCGCCCCTGACCCATTTAGGCGTGGTGCGAGCAACGCCGCATGTTGTAAAGTACCGCTATGAATCGCAAAACGACGCCTTTGCCTTCCGAAGAAGAGCTTGCAGTTCTAAACGTTCTTTGGAAGCTCAAACGCGCGACATCCAAAGAGATCCGGACCAGTCTTGCCGACGAGCAATCGCAAGATGTTGTGCGAATCTTGGATGATATGGTTGGAAAGCAACTGCTGAAAGCAGTCGAAGGCAGCAAGCCAAAGACGTATGTTCCTGCTGTTGGAAAACTCAAGACGTATTACCGCCTCACGCAAGACATGGCCGACAGGCTTTACGGCGGTTCGTTCCGAAAGCTGGTACAACATTCGCTCGATCGGCAGCGAGCAAATCCGGAAGAACGGGCGAAGGTGGATGACCTCATCAGTGACCTTAGGGATATTGAATGAACGCACCCTACGGCATGTCAACAGTGGGCATTGTTGGCTGGACGTTGATCCATAGTATCTGGCAAGTCGCCATCATTTGGGGACTGAATCGGGTCGCTCAGGCCGCGTTCCGAGATTTTCACTCGTCGATTCGCTATACCCTCGCTTCCATAGCGATGATGATTGCTTGCGCGGTGACAAGCGTTACCGCTGCGACCTGCTATTGGGGTTCCTCCGAGCATTCACCCACCCTATTGCCATCTGGTCTTGTGGCAATGTTTGATGTCCAGATCATATCCCCTGGATGGGCAAATGCGCTGCTATGGGCTAACAGCCTCTTGCCTCCAATCGTTATCATCTGGGCTGCGTGGCTCGCTTTGAGGCTCCTCTCCGTAGTGTCGGCCTGGTTCAACCTGCGACGGCACCTAGAATCATCTCGATCGTCATGCCCCAGCCAAGATCAGTTTCTTCGTCTGCGATCGGTTTTAGTTCCCTCGCTAGAGATTCGGTTCGTTGAAAGCAGTGCAATAACGGTCCCCGCAACGTTTGGTTGGTGGCGGCCGGTCATCCTGTTGCCCGTTGGGTTAGCCACCGAGATGGCGCCGGCAATGGTTGAAGCAATCATTGCGCACGAGTTGGCTCACATTCGGCGTCGGGATTTCTTGATAAATCTCGTACAGAGCCTCTTAGAAGCGGTCCTCTGGTTTCATCCATTAGTGTGGTCGTTAAGCGCCGAGATTCGTGAGCTTCGGGAAGAATGTTGCGACGAGCTAGCAATCGAGGCTCTGGGGAAGAAGCGCCGAACCTATAGCGAAGCTCTTCGAGAGCTCGATGTGATACGCCTTCCCGAGCCGCTGTTGCTGGGTGCATCAGGCGGCACATTGGTTCGTCGAATAGAACGGATTGTTAGCAACGCGAATAACGGTCACCGAATGGTCAAAGCCAGTCGACTGGTCGCATTGTGCGTGCTCGTGATAGCATCTCTTGGATTTGTCGGACGAACTGTCACGAGCAGCGTCGGTTCTGACCTGGGTTCTGTCGTTCTCGCCATAGAACCCACCCCCGTGGCGATCTATAGAATTCTCTCAGCTACCAATGAAAATCCTGACTTCGCACCCGCGATCGAAA